>JAIPFM010000223.1 GCA_021736645.1 Phycisphaerae bacterium
AGGCCAAGGCGAACGGTCCGGCAGGCCCCTGGATCAAACAGAAGGATGTGATTCCCTTCCGCACCAAGCCGAATACCTACTATTCTATCACAGCCAGCCCTGGCCAGGTCATCAGGCACGAAGATGAATATCTCCAGTTTTTCAGCGCCACCACGCGAAAGCCGGGCAATCCCTGCGTTCAACGCACACTGGGTATGGCACGCACCAGGGATCTCAATGGTTCGTGGACAGTCGATCCCGAGCCCGTGGTGCCGATTGAAGAGCAGATCGAGAATTCGACACTGTACTACGAAAGAACCAACCAGACGTGGTTCTTGTTTACCAACCATATTGGCATTGATCAAGGCGAGTACACGGATGCCATCTGGGTCTACTGGAGCAAGGATCTGAACGAGTGGGATCCGCAGAACAAGGCGGTTGTCCTTGACGGTGAGAATTGTACGTGGTCAAAGACCTGTATCGGCTTGCCGTCCGTTGTTCAAGTGGGCAAGCGATTGGCCTTGTTCTACGATGCGCCCGGAGGGGACAGCACCAGTCACATGAATCGCAGCGTGGCCCTGGCGTGGCTGGATCTGCCGCTGAAGGTGCCAGAAACCGATGTGCCCGTGGCAAAAAAAAGCATCAAGGTGACAGACCTTCGATGCGAAACCCTTACAAACCCATTGGGCATCGACGCCACCCGGCCCCGGGTTAGCTGGAAGCTCGAATCCGATACACGCGGCCAGAAGCAGACTGCCTATCGACTCCTGGTGGCGAGTTCCAGGGATAAGCTGGACAAGAACCTGGGCGACCTGTGGGATTCCGGCAGGGTGACATCGGATCAATCTGTTCACGTGGCGTACCATGGCAAGACGCTTGAATCTCGCATGCAGTGCTTCTGGAAGGTCATGGTGTGGGACAAGGAGGGCAGGGCATCGGGCTGGAGTGAGTTAGCGAGATGGTCGATGGGACTACTCCAACCCGACGACTGGTCGGCCCAATGGATCGGCGTGACCTCGCCGTTAAAAACAGAGGATGTGACTGTCACGAAGGCTACCTATCAGACACTGGATGCCAGCGTGGCCGTGGATGTCACAGATATTGTCAAGCGGGAGCTGGCCCAAAACAAGCCGCTTATTGTTGATTTCAAAACCTTCGGTGGGGACCCGGCGCGGGGTGTGGTCAAGGAACTGGTCGTGGAATATAGTCACGAGGGCAAGCGGGGACTCACTCGTGCCAAGGATTTTGAAACGCTCAGCTGGGCCGAGGTACCCACCGCTCCTTTTTACAGGCGATCGTTTCAAATGGATGACATACCTGAACGGGCCACGATGTATGTCGCGCCGCTGGGCTATTTTGAGCTTTATGTCAATGGCCGGAAGGTGGGCGACGAGGTCCTGGCGCCTGCAGTATCGAATTTCAGCAAGCGCAGTTACTACCGCACCTATGACGTGACACATTATCTCAAGACCGGGACCAACAGCCTGGGCATCTGGATGGGGACAGGCTGGTATTCACCCGGCCTGCCCGGTGTCACCCACGACAGTCCGGTCGTACGCGCGCAGCTCGAACTGTCCGGTGCCGGCAGAACACATCGCATCGTCACGGACGCCTCCTGGCAGACCAAACCGAGCCCACGGAAACTCCTGGGCGAATGGCGGTGGGGCAAGTTCGGGGGAGAGCAGGTCGATGCACGCCAGATTGACACGGCCTGGTGGGACACGCAGAAGTCAATGGATGGCTGGACGTCGGTTGTCGAAGTTGATGTGGCAGACGTCCCATGCACGGCCCAGACCTGCGCCGGCAATGTCGGGTTCTCTGTCGTCACTCCGACATCGGTGGAGAGGCTGGACAAGGACACGATCCTGGTCGATTTCGGCACCAACCTGACCGGGTTCATGAACATGACGTTCCGCGACCTGGCGCCCGGCCAGAGGGTCACGCTGCACTATGCGGATCTGGACGGCCGCGACAAGGATGAAGCCTGGCGTGCCAAGCAGACGCACAAGGGGTTTGCCGTGTATGGTCAGTTCGACGAGTTCATCTCAGCAGGTGCCAAAGAGGAGACATTCAAGAATGTGTTCAACTACCACGCCTTCCAATATGTACTCATTGAAGGCCTGCCCTATGTGCCGGACACCACGGACATGTCAGCCGTGTGTGTGGAAACCCAGGTCGCTGAAACAGGCACGTTCACCTGTTCCAATGAACTCTACAACCGTATCCATACCATGGTGAGATGGACCTATCGCTGCCTGAACCTGGGCGGTCAGACCGTGGACTGTCCCCATCGTGAAAGATTGGGGTATGGGGACGGTCAGACCATCATGGACACGGGCTGCTTCAATTTCGACACGGCCGCGCTGTATGCCAAGTGGTCTCAAAACTGGTGGGACGAGCAGCAAGAAGACGGCTTCGTGCCGTTTACTGCACCCTGCCCGCACAGTACAGGCGGCGGGCCGGCCTGGGGCGCGATGTGTGTGATGGTCCCGTGGAAGACCTATCTGTTCTATGGGGACCAGAGACTGCTTGCGCAGGGGTATCCCTTCATGAAGAAGTACCTGGCCTACCTCGAGGACCACTGCAAAGACGGGATACTCGAGGACATCTTCCCCGGTGAACGGTGGCCCAACCTGGGTGACTGGGTGCCGCCGCGCAGGGGCATGGACAAGCAGGACTGGGTGGATGACACGTCACGCCGTTTCTTCAACAACTGCTATCGCATCTATCTGCTGCAGGCCGTGCAGAGAATCGCCGGCATCCTTGGCAAGGCGGATGATGTCAAGGTCTTTGAACAGGCCATTCGTGCTGCGCAGGAGAAGGTTCATGCCACCTGGTTCAATGCGCAGGACAATACCTATGCCAACGGTGAACAGCCTTACCTGATCTTCCCCCTGAAAACAGGTGTCACGCCGGAGCCTCTGAGACAGGCCGTATTCGAGAAGTACATCGAGACACTCCTGGAAACAGACAAGGGGCACCTGAACACGGGCATGATCGGTACGCAGCTCATGGTGGACACTCTGCTTGAACAGAATCGCAATGACCTGGTGGACACGTTTGTCAACAAGACCACGTATCCGGGCTGGGGCTACATGGTCGAGAAGGGGGCCACCACCTGCTGGGAACAGTGGAACGGGTACTTCTCTCAGATCCACTCGTGCTTCCCCTACATAGGCGGCTGGTTCTATCGCGGCCTGGCAGGCATCCAGTGGGATCCGGAGACGCCGGGCTTCAAGCACGTGATCCTGCGTCCGGCCGTGGTCGAGAGTGTGGACTGGGTCAAATGCACTTATGATTCTCCCTATGGCAGGATTGTCAGTGACTGGACACTCCTGGATGGATCTTTTCGGTGGGATATTGGTGTGCCGCCAAACACGAACGCCACGATCTACATGCCGGCCAAAGATGTCAAAAGCATCCAGGAAAGTGGAGTCACGCTTCAGGAGGTCGACGGCGTGACATTCCTGAGGATGGAAGAAGGACACGCTGTGCTGCAGGTGGGGTCCGGCACATACAGATTTTCGTCAGACTATGATCGAGGCAATGAATGATGATTAAGCATATGGCAACCATCATACTGTGTCTTGCGGTTTCGTCTGTGCTTGGAGCAGGCAGCCTGGACACGGATTTCAAGCAGCCGCCCATGCAGTTTAGAAGCCAGCCGCTCTGGCATATGAACGGCACTCTGGAGACCGGCGAGATTCGACGCCAGCTTCAGGCCGCACATGACAAGAGTGGTTTTTCCGGTGTGGCGGTGCTGCCTGTCAAAGAGACAGAGCCCAAGTACCTGACTGAAGACTACTTTGACCGATACGGCGACATTCTGGAAACCAGCAAGAGGCTTGGCATGAGTGTGATCTTTTACGATGACGTTGGATTTCCCAGCGGCTCGGCCGGCGGTCAGATGAAGAGGCGTTTTCCGAATGATGTGGCACATCGGCTCGACAAGAAAGAGATGGATGTCGAGGGACCGACGGACTGGACAGCCACGATCGGCGAGGGTGTTTTCATGGGGGCTGTGGCCATGAATCTCCAGACCTGGGAGCGACGCGATATCAGTGATTCGGTCAGGGAGGGGAAGATTGCCTGGCGCGTGCCAGCGGGCACCTGGAAATTGATGCTCTTCACCTGTGTCAACGCAGGCCAGGATGTGGACTACCTTAATCCCGCCTCAGTGGATCGGTTCTGCTCACTGACCTATGACCAGTATTACAAACGTTTCTCGAACTACTTTGGTTCGGTCATCACCATGAACTTCTTTGATGACATCAATATTCGAAAATTGAGTGGTCGAGTGTGGACACCCATATTCAACGAGCGTTTCCAGACACAGCATGGACGCAGCCCCGTGACCCTGTATCCGGCGTTATGGTATGACATCGGCCCTGATACGACTGCCGCGAGAGTGAGCCTCCATGATTTCCGGGCTGAACTCCTGGCCGAGGGGTTTCCACGCAGGGTCAATGAATGGTGTGCTGCTCATGGCATACGCAGTACAGGACATGCCATGGGACAGTACCACCCCCAACCGGTGTTCCTGGCTGGCGATCACATGAAGTTCTATCGCCACTGCGACATTCCGATGATCGATTCGATTCACTACTACGGGCATGGACGACCGGGATTCAAGCTGACGAGTTCGGCTTCCTACAGCTATGATCGCCCCCTAACTGCCGTGGAAATATACGGCAACTACCGCACCTTTGACAAGGCCATGCTGTACCGGTCAGGCATGGAACTCTTTGCGCGCGGCGCCAATGTTCTTTTGCCACACGGTATGTGGTACGATCCCGACAAGGTGAGGATTCCGCCGCTGATCTCCGACTTCTCCGGTGACGTCGGCCCTGCACTCGCCTCCTATAATGATTGGGTGGCACGCGCGAGCCTCCTGCTGCAGGGGGGGGCGTCATGTGGCTGACATCGGCGTGCTCTATCCGGTGGCAACCATGCAGGCGTACGCACAGTTTGACAGGGGCGGAGGACTACATCCCGGTCTCAGGATGCCTGAGGATACGGATTTGAATGCATTAAGCGATTTGCTGACCTGTGGGATTCGTCGTGACTTTACATTTCTCCATCCGGAAATCGTGGACGAGAAGTGCCGAACAGAGGGCAATCGGCTTTGCTTGGAAAATAGGGTCAATTTTGAAGCGTACCGCGTCATCATCATTCCAAGTGTGTCAGTCATACACTGGAGCAATTTGAAGAAAATCAAGGCGTTTTATGATGCCGGTGGAAAGGTGATTGCGACGACTCGCTTGCCGGCTTTGTCGGCGGAGTTTGGCGATGATGGTGAGATCAGCAGAACGGCTGCAAACATGTTCGCCCCCTCTTTAGCCAACGTCGAGGGCTATACCAAGAGAACGAATCAGGCGGGCGGTGCATCCTACTTTATCCCATCGCTCAATGATAATGGGGTTGCTCTGGCTGCGGCCTTGCAGGATGCCATGCCTGTGGCGGATGTCCGGTTTGGGCCTGGGGTGCCGCGCTTCACGCACCTGCCGCAATCAGGAAGTGGGCCTCCCAAAGAGGGGCAGCATACCGGGATGTTCTCCTATATCCACAAGGTCAAGGAAGGACGCCATATCTATTTCATGGCCAACTCCACGGACGCGGCGGTGGAGACTGAAGTGGTGTTGCGTGGTGACCTGGCCCTGCAATGCTGGAATCCCCATGACGGAACCAGAAAAGACGTGAACACACGCATCATCACTGAACATGGCATACTCTGTACGCAGGCGCATTTGAAACTGGATGCGCTGAAGACTGTTTTCCTTGTAGAGAAGAAGTAAGGAGTCTTTAATGACCACAAGACGTCAGTTTTTGAAACATGTCGGAGCAGGTTGCGCAATCTCACTTTTGCCGTCCTGTGCTCGAACGCGTACGCGTGGATCTGGCAAGAAACGGCCCAATATCATCATCATCTATATGGATGACCTGGCCCTGGGAGATGTCGGCGCATTTGGGTGTCCGGATCCGGGTACAGAAAACATTGACGCCCTGGCACGTGGCGGCGTGAAGCTGACCAATGCCTACACCATCAATGCGCCCTGCAGCCCAAGCCGTTGCGGCCTCATGATGGGGATGTATACGCAGCGGTTCGGGAAATTTGACCTGTCCCGCGGTGTGCCCATCCCGGACGACAAACCCACGCTGGCCGAGACGCTTCGCGATGCGGGCTACGCCACCGGTATTGTGGGGCTGGAGAAGTGGGATATTGGCCGGTGGGATCAGGGCTGTCTCGACCGCGGGTTCATGGAGGCGGGCATGCATCCGCCGCGTGCCGAGGGCATGGAAGGCTTTGGCGGCGGGGCGGCGTATCGCAGCATAGACGGTTCCTACCTGACGGAAACCGAGGGTGCGTATGTGGTTGACTTCATTGAACGTCACGGGCACGATGACAAGCCGTTCTTTATGTACTTTGTGCCGCTGGCCATTCACGTCCCGCATCGTGAAGTCCCTGAAAAGTATCTCAAACGGTTGTACCCCGACCATGCGGGACGGTACGCGCCTCGGCAGTACCTCCGCGCTGTTCTGTTGGCCCTGGACGACCAGGTCGGCCTCATACGGCAGAAGCTCCAGGACATGGGGATCGAAAAGGACACCCTCATCATGTTCAGCAGCGACAATGGCGGGGACCCGGACGCCGGTCACAGGCCGCTGCCTTATCGCGGTGGCAAGAAAGGCGTCAACCGGTTTAATCTGCAATGGGAGGGCAACTTCAGGATGCCCACGATCCTGACCTTCCCGGGCACACTCCCTGCGGGCAATACATACAGGGGCATGGCCAGCACCATGGATTTCTATGCCACAGCGGCTGCTGTCGCAAATACAAAACTACCGGACCACTGCGAGGGCAAGAATCTTCTGCCCCTGCTTTGCGGTGAAGAGAAGCCCGACCCAGACAATGCGTATTTCTGGCATACCTACACGTCACGCGCGGCACGCTGGAAACAGTGGCGCATTGTGAAGTTTGGCCAGGAAACAGACTGGCGACTCTATGACATTGAACAGGACCCGGGCGAAACGATCGACATTTCGGGGCAACATCCGGAGATCGTCAAGGAAATGGACCAGCGATTTTATGCCTGGAGAAATCAGATGCCTGAACCCGCCAAACCGGTCAGGCCGCCTGACGATTTGTACGAGCACACGCAAAGGGGCAATCATGCCAGACGGCCGTTTGGGTACGGCTTCATGACCGTTGAACAGTGGGACAAGATCAAAGACGACCCCACCCAGTGGAGTGAATACCACGTCAGGGAGAGGCTGTTGTCAGAGCAGAATCAAAACTGATTTTGAGAGACTAACCGTGAACTGTAAACCTTTTTTAACCGAGAACCAACGCGTTTGCCTCATCGTGCCAGCGTGTTGCGAACATGAGGTATTGACATGACACACTTGAACAGACTGTTGGCAGTCACCATGATCACGCTTATTTGTATACACGCCAGTGTCACCCAGGGACAGGGCAGTGGGATTCTTCTCAAGCCGATCCCTGATAAGGTCGTGGTCCTGACGTTTGATGACGCGTGCGCCAGTCAGGCCACGTTTGTGGCGCCGATCCTCAAGAAGTACGGTTTTGGCGCCACGTTCTATGTGTGCGAATTCGGTGACAACTTTGGCGACAAGACGATGTACATGAGTTGGGACCAGATGCGCACCCTGCATGACATGGGATTCGAGATCGGCAACCACACACTCACGCACCCCGGTCTGGGCGGCCAGAGTCTGGATGGCTGCATTGCGCAGCTAGAGGCCATTGAAGATCGGTGCGAGATGCACGGCATCCCGATCCCCACGACCTTCTGCTGGCCGGGCTACAGTCTCAACAAGGCGTTCTACCCTGTTCTGTCGGACAGGGGCTACGGTTTTGCCAGGGGCGGCGGCGAACGCGCCTATGATCCAATAAAAGACAATCCTCTCAACACCCCCTCGTTTGCTGTGCACGACGGCTTCCTGAAAAACAAGGACAGCTTCGCCAATGCAGCCAAGCAGGCCGTCGCGGGTCAGGTCGTGATCTTTACGTTCCATGGTGTGCCGGATCTCGAACATCCCTGGGTCAATACGAAGCCTGCTGATTTTGAGGCGTGCATGGCGTATCTCAAGGACAATGGATACCGTGTGATTGCCATGCGGGATCTGGCCAGCTATGTCGACGTTGACAGGGCGGCACGAACGTTTCTGACCGACCAGGTCAAAACGGGGGACCTACGATGTGAGTATCTGCACAATCCCCTGGGCATCGATGTGATCCAACCCAGGCTTGGCTGGAAAATGGAGTCCGTGCAGCGTGCACAGAAACAGACGGCCTATCGAATCCTTGTGGCCAGTTCGCAAAACCTGCTGGACCAGGACAGAGGGGACCTCTGGGACACGGGGCGCGTCAACTCGGATCGATCCATTCAGGTGGCCTATGCAGGCAAGCCTTTGACGTCACGCATGCGTTGTTTCTGGAAGGTCAGGGTGTGGGACAAGGATGAAAAGGCCTCAGCTTGGAGCAGTCCAGCCTCGTGGTCCATGGGTCTGCTTGAGGGGACAGA
>JAIPFM010000224.1 GCA_021736645.1 Phycisphaerae bacterium
TGAATGCGTACATGTCCACATCCAACCCCGGGGCCACGTTTGGATTGTCCCCAATCACTCCCGCATAGCCGTAGCTGCCGCTACCCGGACCAATCCCCGTAAGCGTGGCCTCCGGAATCGTGTCGTTAGGCGGTACCTCTGTGATAATAACAGGGCCACTTGGATCAATAATAATGCGACCATTGGTCACATTAACGTCAATCGCATCCCCTCCAGACTCCACATAGTCTCCGCCATCAATTGAACCGGTGGCCACTTTCGGGTCCAGCATGTTCGTGTTTTCGCCGTAGACACTACTCAATTTAAGGTCGAATTCACCATATTCGGTAAATCCTGTCGTATCGATTATGAACGTCATTGCCAGACCGTCGGCAATCGTTGAGGCGCCGGGAGCAGTTATTTCGCCAATATCATTTCTTTCGGGCCCGCGATTGAAGACAATACTTGATTGTAGAACCGGCGAACCTGTCTTCGGCGGCCTAACGTCAACAAGTCCGCCCATTACGGTTAATTCCTCCCCGGTGTCCCAAATCCCCCCAGTAAAGTCAACGCCAGTAAACACGGGTTCATCGGAACCACCATCGCCTTCTATCGTTGGGCCATGTCCATCCCCAATCATCGCCCTTACATTCATACCTGTCACTGCATCAGCGCTTGACACTGTAATCTCGATCCTTTGATTCGCTGTGTCGGGCAGAAGGTAGTGGTCTCCCACAACAATAGTCGCGTCCACATTCAGCAGACCCGAAAAACTGGCGAAGGCGCCCAAATTGAATGGTAGTGCGGCCTCGATCGTGCCGGTTGTCTGTTCCAGTACCCAGTCGCCACCAAGATCGAATGAACCCGTGGGATCAATGGAGGCCCCAACATCCGCACCCGTCAGTTGGGCAATTCTATCAATGAGAGAAACACCTGAATCTCCCTTTGCCACGGAACAACCATAGAAGAGAAGATCGCCATCTTGAGTGAGAGGTATACCCCAGGTTTGGAGCATGTCGGCATAGGTGTCAAGCGAAGTGGTTTCGAGCACAACTGTTCCCAAGTGTATGCGGCCCGGTGCTCCGTGAGATATGATATGGATAGCTGAGATGTTTGTACGGTCGGAAAGACTCTGCGTGATCTGCTGGATGCCATCCTGGGTGTCATCCAAGACAACTACCTCGACACGAGAAGTCTCCGCGTTTGGGGGCTGAAAATCATGTTCTACTGCAGAATCAACGAATAGAATCTCCTGCGCAGTGTTGACGGATTGGGCCATCGCCGGTGGACCGCGGATTGGGGCAGGGTCCAAATCCGAAGTGTGAAGGGCAAAGGGTGAAGGGTGAGACAGGGTTGAGTCCCCCGAAGTGTCGGCCAGAGAGGATTGAGTTTCTATTTGCTGCGTGACATTAAAGCCTGCTGCTGTCTCTATTTCTGACAAAGGCAAGCCTTTGGGCTGCTCCTCTCTCCTCTCTTCTTGACTTCCCACCTGCAACGGCGTAGCCTCTGGCAAAGCCGAGTCTTCACTGCCCACGCCCACCCCGCCGCTAGCCACTTCCAGGTCCACACAAACAGCCTGCTCATCGCAGGTATTCAGAGGTAGAAATTCCGGCAAGAGAGAGGCGTCAGCACTTAGTAGCAGTCGCGGTTCAAGCTGCTCAAAGATAGGAACGTCAAGGCGCTCATGACGAGTGCCTCGCGTCTTCCTGCCTTGTCTCAGCCAGCTTCCTATTCCCATTTGACATCCCTCAACTTCAGGTTGAGCACGTGCTACACTAGAATCGCTGGCTGGATGTTGAGGGTATCAATGAAGAAAATGTCTTTCTCTAGCACAGATACTAGTTGTCCTATAATATAACTCCGCAGAAATTTGGGAAATCTGCGATCAAATGCCATTTTTTCTTGGTTCTTTTTATTTCACTTCTTATGCATTGTAGATGCGACAAAATACTATTAACGTACAATTAATTTATAGGCAAGTGCTTACATCAAACTGGCGTACTTCTCCCGCACTAGACTATTTTTTTGATGCCTCTTGTGTCCTTAAGCAACCGCCATCAATTTTTTTCTGGACAATCAAAGGTGTAATCACTAGCTTTTATATTGTAATTGTAGTTGTGTGCTTTCTAGGGTTTGGAGATGGAAAACATGAACTCTGGTCAGGCTGATAGGTGGAAGGTCACAACAGCGTTCCCCGCGACTAGCTGGTCCCTGATTCAAGATATCCAGGCCGAAGACGATAGGCAACGAGCGTTGATTGGCCTGTTGCTTGAAACGTACTGGAAGCCCATCTTCTGCTATTTGCGCCACAAGGGATATGATACTGACGCAGCCGAAGATCTAACGCAAGACTTCTTATGCGACATTGTTTTGGAAAGAAATCTTATTGGCCGTGCTGATATAGAAAAAGGCAGCTTTCGTACATTTCTGCTCCATACCCTCAAGCAGTATCTTATTGATAAGAACCGACGCAACAAGGCCCAGAAACGCATTCCAGACATAAAACTCGTGTCTCTCGAAACAGTAGATTCATCTACATTATCGCGAAGCTTGGCTCAGACAACAGCCGAAGATGCCTATCACTTTGCATGGATCAAGACGCTTTTGGAAGAGGTGGCCTCAAGTGTTAAAGTCGCCTGTTACCGCCAGGGGATGAAAATCCATTGGGATCTCTTTTGGGAACATATCCTGCAACCCATTTTCAGTGGCTCTCCTGCCAGCCTGCCCCATCTCTGCGAAAAGCATGGTATAGAAAACACAAAGAAGGTTTCCAACATGATAGTGACCGTCAAAAGGCGTTTTCGTCACATGCTGATGCAACATGTGCAAAACACAGTGGCTTCGGATGAAGAAGCATCTGAAGAGTTGGACTACTTCACTCATTTTCTCCAGAAAAACAAGCTGTGTCGCCAGAACAACGCAAGACCCTACACTTAAAAGTGCGCATCAAAAGTGTAGAAATAAGCCCGAAAGAGAGGACGAAACCAGAAATGAAGAAACCCAAACCCTTGAATGACAAGGGTTTGGGAAATGGGCGGTATAGGACTTGAACCTACGACCTCCTGCGTGTCGAGCAGGCGCTCTAGCCAGCTGAGCTAACCGCCCCAAATACTTCTATAAAAAGGACTTAGTATGATAAAACCCGACACTGAAGCGGGTCAAGATCTTACCACAAGTTGAATACTTTACACCAGACAACACAGTACTGCAAGAAAATTAACGGTGAGCTCCATGACTTTGTGTCTGAGAGGGGGCAGGCGCTTGAACGATCCCTTGAGGAAGTCACAAGGCCCTGCATGCCCTCTATCCATGTGGCAGCCACATGGATCAATGCCGGGCCAGCACTGTCCTGACTTTCTCTGCCACCTGTTCACCCTGCAGGCGAATGGCCGCCGGTGTGTAGTGATACGGATCTCTGTAGTATTCAGGATGATCTTTGGAGATGGCGTGAAGATCATTGATCTCGAGGTGGTACTTTTCAGCCAAAGCCCTGGCAATGTCATTTCTTGCATCAACCAGCGGGTTGAGAGAGGCCCGGTCGCTGGTAGATTGCAGCGGCGTGGTCAGGGCCACCACGATGTTTGTGGAGGGCGAATTGCGATGAATGTATTTGAGGGCTTTTTCGTAGCCTACTTCATAGGCTTCGGTTGTGTAGTCAATCCCGTGCAGACCGTTGTTGAAGTGGATCAGGGTAAATTGATTGTGATCGAGTACCGCTTCCAATTGCCTGAAAAATGCTGGATCTGAGACGCAGGCCGACGTGGCAAATCGGGCACAGGAGGCGTCTTGACCCAAGGCTGTGGCCACGGTACTGTAATAGCCCTTGACAATCGAATCACCCACCAGCAACACACTCGGTTTGTCCTGATTGTCAGCAGAGGTGATCCAGATGTCACACCATTCAATGTTCTCTCTGAAAACGCCTTGTTTGAGGTCAGCGCTGCGCTGTTGAGAGGTGGCGGCGCACCCCATGCTGAAAAGCATGATCACGACACAGCCTCGAGACAGGATTTCGGTCATTTGATTCTCCCATGGACATCAGAGATTACTGATGACTGCTGATTAAACGATATTTCCCAACCCACGGAGGCCGTCTCTTCGGGCCGATAGGAGACCTTCAGAGTGCGCCCGTCCAGCGTTGTTTCAGCTTTCTGCCCATTGACCGTGGCGGCCTTGAACACATAGCCCGGAGACACATACACGGTCAAAACATACGGATCGTCGACAATCACTTGACTGCGTCCCACCAGGGTGTTGTCCTGCCAGACCATCTTTTCAATCTCTGCCGCCCCCTGTGACAGATGTCGGTTGGTTGAAACGAGCTGCGGTCGGCCAAGGGTCTCACGAATGGCCAGGGATTCCAGGCCCATGGGCTCCAGTCTTCCAAGGGACACGCCATCCCTGAGCACACCCAGCATGGTGTTGCTCCAGAATTCATACACCAGATAGGCCTTGGCAGGATCAAGGCCCAGATCACCAAAGGTTAGGGTCACGGGGTCGGCACTCACAGGATCCTTGCCAGTCCAGTTGAGTCGGTGCAGCACATACCAGTGTTCAAACGGCATGTTGAATTCGTTCAGCCAGAAGGGGCAGACCTCACCGAACTGGTCACCATCAATCGCCCCAGGGGCTGTGCCTCCCTTGGCCAGGGCCCGATCGATGATTTTGACGCTGTCCGTTTTCTTGGGATCAAAGTCGTAAAGCTGACCAGGCACAGAGAAGAGCACGGGTGCGGACCGCCGGGCACCGACCAGATTGCGTGCGTCCTCATACACCTCCACCTTGTCACTGAGCATCAACATGGCGCCGGCCATGGAGGCCAGGGCCGGACGAATGAGCGTGTCATTGTCAATGGCCTCGACGTCTTTGCGCTGGAGTACATTGCCTTCACCCTGGGCCGCTTTTCGAGGAGACACATCACAGTGGTCCGGGTCGTTGCGCCACACAATGCCGTTCCATGAGTTGTACTGCTGCAGGGTCACAGGACCATACCCGTCACCGCCGATTCGGCAGGCATCGGCCAGGCCAATCGACTCCGGCAGGACACCCCAGCAGGAAAGGACAAAACAGTCTTCACCCAGTTCTTCACGGGCAATGCGCAGGTAGGCGCGAAAGATGTCGTCCGGACGTTTGCCGGTTTTGATCATGTAGTCATGGTTGTGATTCAGATTGTCATAGAGCATGTGGCGGAGCTGGTCAATCTTGATGTACTCGAAACCGGCATGCTTGAGTCCGCGAAAGGTGGGACGAATCAGTGCATCTGCAGCGTCCGGGTTGGTGGCATCGACCACATACGTCACCCAGTTGCCGACAAACGGTTTGCCGTCTTGACCCTGTACAAACCAGTCAGGATGCGTGTCCGCAGTTTCCTTGTCCGTAAAGAAACACCCCACCCAGAGTGCAGGGGCAAACCCGGACGTCTCCACAGACTCCACATACCCAGTCATGCCGCTGGGGAATTTATCCCGCTTCCATTCCAGCCAGGTGTCCGGGCGGCCGCCTATGTAGCTTTTGATACGCATCTCAGGCGGCAGTTGTCTGCCCGCGTCCTTGCCGCCCTGATACACATCGTCCAACTGGATGAAGCGGTAGCCATAGTCGCCAAGGTTGTTTTCATTCCAGACTTTCATCACCGCATCCACGTGCGACTGACGACAGTTGCGCATGTAGGCCCACCAGGAACACCAGCCGCTGATGGAGTCCTTGCGCACGCTGTAGGTCCAGGGCTGGAAGTATGGAAGGTTCTTGTGCTTCTGATAGTACCGGGGCCGAAAGATCAGCTCTGCCTGTTTCGCTGTGAAGCACAGTTCAAAGCGGGTGGTGCCGTCTGCATTGCGCGAGGACTTGATCACCGTTCCTGCGGGGGCTTCCAGCATCCAGTCAAGATTGCGATCGTAGAGGGCATTGTTGCGCAGGTTGTTGCTCAGGCCGTGGGACGTACGTACCACAGCAAGGCGTTCCTGGGCCTGTCCACGGGTTTCAGCAGCGAGCGCCTCTGGACTGCCGTGAATCACCCATTGACATTCGGTGTCTGTGGCGAAGCTGAGCTTGATGCGCTGCTCAATGGCCTTGTCACCTGTGACTGCAGAAGAGACTTGTGCGCTGCCGGCAAAATCACCTGTCATCAGGGTGTCGCCGTTATAGTGCAACGTCAGGGTTTTACCCTCCGGACCGGTGGTCAGCACGGCCGGCGCATTGTCCGGCCCGCCAGGCATGTCCTGAACCGGGGCAAATTCATGCAAAGAACCCACGATGTGAGGTTTTTCTCCCTTATAGGTAAGCGTGGCATCGGCCCAGTCCGCGTGATCACTGCTGTTGCCATCCCCGGCAGTCGTGACAACCAGGGTCATTTCCTTTGCCCCAGCGAGATCCAGGTCAACCTCTTTGGCCGGCTCCCCCCCCTTCATCACCCCACTTCGCCACACCACCGTGCTCTCGAGTTCGACCAGAAACTCCACCGAACCCTTCTCGTCCGAGTCGCTGTCAATCCCCACAAAAGCCTGAAATCTGCTCACCTCCCCGTCGAGTTTTATATGACAGACACTGGCCGCATGGGTACCCACGCCGTGGGTAAACGCGCGCGTTTTGATCTTCAACGGACTGCCGCTTACGGACCGGTTCTTGACAGGACTCCCCCACTCTTGGCTGATGCTATCGATTTCCAGGTCAGACAGTCTAACCGATTCTGCCATGCCGTTTGTCGCAACAAGCATTATAATCATCAGAAGTGATCTTATATTGGGCATTGGACTATTCCTTTCTCCAACCCGCCTGGTCATCATGCAAGTCTGTTATGCTCTGCAGTGTTTTTTACACAATCTGAGTATGGACAATATGCCAACCCATGGCTTTGGGCAATTTATTTTCCACAATTTTTTGGCGATTCCAAAATGCACCGAGGCAGGCGATATGAACACCGCTGAGGGAGGTCTGCACTGCAGGAAAAAATCTGTTCTATTCTGTCACCCAGCGCAAGTTGCGGAATTTCGGTGTCTCACCCTGCCAGTCTGCGCCCAGCGTTACTGCCTGTTCCTTGCCATTGTTCTTTGAGCGGAGGGTTTCCCTGGCACCCAGGCGCAGCTCCTTGCTCTCTGTCCACTGGGGCATCGCGGTGCCGGCGTTTTTGAAATCAGCAGGAACCAGGACAACATACTGCCACGTGTCACTGCCTGTGACCGAAACCTCAGCCGCATATTGATCCATGCCGACCACCAGTGTGTTGGGATGGACGGAACGCACCTCTAACGCGAGCTTGGCATGGGCCGGGGCATGCCACTGCGGATCATAGAGTTTATGCGTTTTGCGTGCCCAATCCTCAAACCTGCAGGTAAACCACGCTTTCTCCCACTCACCTTCAAAGGTCTCGATCATCAACGAGGGCCTCAATGTCGCCTGCACACCTGCGTCACAAAGTTGCTCCCGTGTTGCCATGTGCATGACAGACGACAGGTTGAACTTGTTTGCAGTATACAGGCCGTAATAATACCCTGCGCCCGCCACGGACTTGTCCTGTCGATAGAGTACATTGGCACAGACCCACAGCGGTTTGTCCGTGCTGATCAGCGGCAGATCCGCTCACTCTCCCCTTGGGGACAAGCGGCTCAACAGCGGAGTCTCCAACCTGGGCCAGGCGTGACTCGTCATGGACCGTCACTCTGGATTTTCAGGTCGTGGTCCAGGCGGTAGGCTGCGCCCTTCACCATGTCCGCTTCCCAGGTTCTGTCACCGCAGGTGACCCGGCAGGGCTGGCCTGACCTGGCGCGAATCACGGCACCGGTGAGCTGGCCATCCTTCCACTGTATGTCCACTTCGAACCCGCCCCGCGCACGCAGCCCGGTGACCGCGCCGCTCGGCCAGGCCGAGGGCAGGGCCGGCAAGAGCTGGATCTGGCCGGCGTGACTCTGCAGCAGCATTTCACAATACCCGGCAGTCGCACCAAGGTTGCCGTCGATCTGGAACGGCGGATGGGAGTCGAACAGGTTCGAATAGACCCCGGCACCGCTCTGTCCATAGATGGTCCTCGTCTCGCTGACCAGGGTGATCAGGTTGCGCAGCAGTGTGTAGGCTCGATCGCCGTCGCCGAGGCGTGCCCAGAAATTGATCTTCCAGGCACGGCTCCAGCCCGTGCTTTCATCGCCGCGGGCATTCAGGGACACGCGGGCCGCCTCGGCCAGTGCCGGCGTGGTGACCGTGGAGATCTGGCGTCCCGGGTATAGGGCAAACAGGTGCGACACGTGACGATGGTGATCGTTGGGATCGTCTTTGTCGACCTCCCATTCCATCAACTGGCCCCAGCGCCCGATCGCCGGTTTCAGAAGATCGTCACGCATGGCAGCGATGTGGTCTCGAAATGCGGTGTCCTCGCCCAGGGCATCGGCGGCCTCGATGGTGTTGGTGAACAGATCGTAGACAATCTCCTGGTCGTAGGTCACACCCTCTTCAGGCTCGTATTTGTACTGTTCCGGCGACCAGCCGTCCGGCGTCACGAGTGTGCCGTCAGGTCGTCGTTTCAGGTGATCCTCCCAGAACTGACAGACCTC
>JAIPFM010000225.1 GCA_021736645.1 Phycisphaerae bacterium
GGCAATGGCACGGGTGCAGGCATCGGCCACGACATCTGGAGTCCAAGCAGTCCGTACTTTGACCGCTCGATCATGGAAACCGCCAGGACGATTCCTGGCAGCAGTCAGGCCATGCCGTTCTATTACACCAATACCGGGGGGACTGCATCACAGACTGAGCGTACCTTTGCAGTCCCACAGGACTGGACAATCGGCAGTGTCAAAACTCTGTCCATTGCATTTTATGGCCAGGCTGATAACGCGGGCACGCTCTATGTCAAGATCAACAACGTCAAGGTCACCTATCCCTATGACTCGGCGAATCTTGCCAGGGATGCATGGCAGGCCTGGAATATTGATCTGGCTTCTGTGAATACGAACCTCGAGAACGTCACCACACTCGCCATAGGTGTGGATGGATCCAGCGCCTCGGGGATGATTCTGATCGATGATATCAGACTGTATCCTGAGGTCGGCCAGGTCCTCACACCCACGGCGCCAAACGCTGACAACCTGGTGGGCGAATGGACCTTTGACGAGGCCAGCGGGACAGTGGCGTATGACAGCTCGGGCCATGGTCATAATGGCACCATTGAAAACGGGTCCTGGGAACCTGGACCGGTGGGATCGGCCCTGCATTTCGATGGCATGAGTTCTCAGGTGATCATCCCGGCGGCAGCCTGGGACACGATCGATCAGCAGGCGTCTGTGTGTTTCTGGGCCTATGTGGATTCAGGCGTGACACAGAGCCCTGTGACGTTTGCTGCGTATCAGGACCCTGTCAATGGCCAGTCCAGGGTCATGAGCACGCACATTGTCTGGAGCAACGGCAATCTGTACTTCGATTCGGGCGGCGATGTCGCCAACTATGATCGCATCAACAAGGCTGCATCTGCCAGTGAGTACGGCGATGCCTGGATTCACTGGACCTTTACCAAGAATGCGGACACCGGTGAGCAGAAGGTCTATCGCAATGGCATGCTCTGGCTCAGCGGCACAGGGCTGATAAGGCCCATGACCGGTGTGACGACCTTTACGCTGGGCGCGCACAACAACGCCAGCTTCTGGAATGGTTCCATGGACGAGTTCCAACTCTATAACCGGGAACTGACCCAGGAAGAGATCCTCTGGCTTGCAGGTGTGACAGCACCCATGGACAAGCCATTCTAGTGGCTGGAAAAGTGCCGGTCATGTTCTCAAAAGGACGAGGCATGGCGTGAGCAGATTCTTACACGGATAGTCGAGCGTCCCACTTTTACAGGTGGGACGCTTTATTTATAGGGACGGTTGCCCATGCTATCGCGACATTACTGCGCGCCGGCTTGGCGTCCGTTCTGCTTGATCTCCTGGTTGCGCTCTTCCAGCAGTGTTGTGAGTCGGGCCTTGACTTCAGGATGTTCCTGGCTGAGGTCTGTAGATTCGGCAATATCCGAGGCCAGGTCGTAGAGCTTGCCGTCAATGAGCTTCCATTGACCGCTTCTGACGCCCTTGGTTCTATAGAAGTAGGCGTCATGAGGAGAGAGTGTGCTGGACGGATTCCTGAGCAGAGACACGAGGCTCTTGCCGTCTATGGTTTTGTCCGGCAGGGGCGAGCCTGACAGCGAGGCAAAGGTGGGCAGGAGATCGATGGTGCCTGCGATTTCGTGACATTCCTGACCGGCCGCAATGTGACCCGGCCACCACATCACAGTGGGTTCTCTCATGCCGCCTTCCCAAGTCTGAAACTTGTACCCGCGAAGCGGCAGGGCGGACCCGCCCACGCGACGCTGCGTATTGCCCTTGACCTTGTTCTTGGCATTGTTCGGGAAGTCCCAGGGGCCGTTGTCCGACGTGTACACCACCAGCGTGTTTTTGTCGATCCCAAGCCGTTTCAATGCGGCCAGGATTTCGCCCATAGACCAGTCGATCTCCTCGATGCAGTCCCCATAGAGTCCGGCATCGCTCTGGCCTTCAAATTCAGGAGACGCATACAGCGGGACATGCGGCATGGTATGGGGCAGGTACAGGAAAAAGGGATTGGCCTTGTTGGCTTCGATAAACGCAAGGGCCTCGCTGGTATAGCGCTGGGTGAGGAGGTTCTGGTCTGCCGGGTATTCGATGACCTCCGTATTGCGCATGAGCGGTACGGAGTTCTTTCTCTTTGTCCGGTAGTCGTCCATGGTGACACCCTCACGCAGCACCACATCCTGTGCCAGTGTCATATTGGGGTCCAGCCACATGTCGTTGCTGTACGGAATGCCGAAGTAAGAATCGAATCCCTGGGATGTGGGTAGAAAGGCCTTGAGATGGCCCAGGTGCCATTTTCCAATGCAGGCGGTTTTATAGCCATTGCCTTTGAGCATCTCGGCGATGGTGGTTTCCTGCGGGTTGAGGCCCCTGCGCTGATTCGGGAACAGGACAGGCAGGTTGCCCACGCGTTCCGGATAACATCCGGTCAGGAGGGCTGCACGTGAAGGTGTACACACCTGGGCTGCAGAATAGAAGTCCGTGAAGCGCAGGCCTTCTCCGGCCATGCGGTCGATGTTGGGTGTCTTGATGTTGGGTGATCCAAAACAGCCCAGGTCCTGGTAGCCCTGGTCATCAATGAATATGACGATAAAGTTCGGTTTGTCTGAAGTACGGGTCGCACCCACAGAAAACTCAGGCAGGACAAGCGCTGTCAGAGCGATAGACAGGGCCATGAGAAAATTGCGTGTTAACATCATAGTGGTCCTCGTGACTGATGGATTATTGGCAACACCTTCTCTTCACACAAAAAGAGTATTGTCATGCAGTATACCGTCCGATGAACTCATGATTCAAGGATAAACCCTTGATCTCTTCCATCATTCAGCCTCGAAGCGTAAATCGGAATTTCATGTCGTGGTCGAACCACATGACAAAATTCGTGCCCCAGACATTGTTGCCAAGGCAAACGTGCATGCCGTCCTCTGCGGCCGGCAGGGCATTGTCAAAGTTAAGGAGTGAGCGTTCTCCTGGTGCGACCAGGGGCGCGTCCCAGGTGTTGATGGTCAGACTGTGATGCGCATCGCTGTAACGAATCCCGTGTTCAAGCGCATGCAGTTTGCGCGCCCCGTCCTTGATCACGTCACGAGGGTCCACGTCCTGGCCCATCTTGTCCAGGACCCAGATGCCCTGCGTCTCGACCTGGGGCGAGAACGACAGCCACAGGGCCTCGGGCAGGCGCGTGGCCTGTTTGTCGAACCACTGGCATGTGATATTCAGGACAGGCTCTGTGTTTGAGAACGCATATTCCGTGGTGAGACGTTCGGGGCAGCCGGGCACCGCATGGCCTGCGCCATCCAGGACCTCGAGTTCTACGAGAATGATTTGGGCCGTCTCATCTTCACGACGCCATGCTGACTTGAGGCGAGGCAGGGTGGTTCGACTGAGCGGTTTGAAGGTTTCCATACCGGGTTTGCCAAAATCCTTTAGAGCCCAGTCGTAACGGTGTGTGAGGTACTGGTCCATGAAACGGTCATAATCTGCCTGGGAGAATGTCTGGTAGGCAAACAAGGCCAGCAGATGGTCGGGTGATGCCCACGCACGTCCTGTGTTGAGGTTCTGCAGTTTCCTCAAGGCGCCGGTGGCAGGATCCAGTGCCGTGGAAAAGTGTGCAGTGTCAATCACAGTATTCGGATTCGTGATCCTGGTGAATCGACCGGTCTCAGGCCAGACAGGCTCCAAGCGGTCCATTGCAGCATGGGCCTGATCCTTCAAATTACCGGGCAGGGAATCGATCGCCGTCTGGACATAGGCCCTCTTTTCCTGCCAGGAGGACTCGGCTCTCTTGAATGGCTCTGTGGCACGGGCTGCGCTCAGGGCTTGCGGCGTATACACATCCCAGGTCTTTAGAAAGGTCTTGATATCCAGGCCCCAGGTGTGTTCTGCAATCATGGCCAGGGGGATGCCAAAGGCCAGATCTTCAGTGCTGCCTTGTTTGAGATCGCCGGATTGAAGCCAGGTTCTTCTGAGACGTGACAACTCGCGACACTGTGACATCTTTCTGGGATCACTGCCCACACCGTGGATCCAGGTATCCCCCAGTTCGCTGGTGACTACCGGCAATCGGGATCTGCCCTTGAGGATCGCATGTGCCACGTCATTCAAGTCAGAGGCCACGATGGCGGCACCGGGGAACTGGGTCTTGAGTTGATCGTACACACGAATCACGTCCTCTGCCCTTTGCGGGCCATGGTTGTCTCCTGTCAGGAGGATGGCCACGGCCTCAGAGGCATAGGGGATGCGCATGACACCGCCATAGTCCTTCTGATACATGACGGTCACGCTCGACCCATCCGGCGCCTGCCACAGAAACACAGGCGGCACTGCGGGCGGTGTACTGGCCGGGTTCACGCCAATGTGCAGAAACTCGATGCCTGCGCCTTCAAGTCGCGGCACAATACTCCGCGTGTGCCCCGGCACATCGGTCATCTTGGCCGCCAGGGTCTTTCGATTGAATTGTCTGTCCAGTCTGGCGGACAGGGTCGTACAGAGGTCAAAGAGTGATCCGTCGAGGGCTTCGGAGTGCAGGGTAAACGGCAGGGCGTGCCAGTTCATGTCACCCGCTTCGATGGCCTGCTCCATGCGTTTTCGGTTCGGTGCATCGGCTTGCCCAAGGAACTTGTCTATCAGCCATGATCCCGTAGTCCATCTGAAGGGGGTGTCCGGGTGTGTCTCACGCATGGTCTCAGCCAGTGTCATGGCACGGGGGATGAAGTCCTCCATATACCCACGAATGACATCGGCCGCCAGTTTGGTGAACCCAATGTCCAGATGGGTCTTGAATACCACATGAACCTTTGTGATCGGTTTTTCCTGTGCACCTTGTGCCAATGGGCAACAGACACAGACCCCGGTCATGGCGGCAGACCCCAGGAGGAAATCTCTTCGTGACAGGGTGGTGTTGAGTGGGGTCATGTGAATTCCTTTGCAGTCACTTGGTTCACGGTTCCAGGTTCACAGTTCACGGTTGGGCAATACCCTGGTGTTTCCGACGCCTATGGTATCTTGATCCGGCTTACAGTGTAACGCCCGTCTTTTTCCGGGCATTCAATGGCCAGTCGAAAATTGGGGCGATGTCCCTCTTGATCGGCCAGCTCCAGGGCGAGCGTATACTCTCCTGCGGCCAGCCTGGCTGGGACAGGCATTGGTTCGCTCATCTCGAACTCGCCAGGGAGCCACGTACGCGGGTCACTGACGGCAATCACAGACGAGAGGGTTTGTTCGTTTTGATCCAGGAGCAGAAGACGCAGGACGGTGTCTTGATAGATCTTGCCCACGCCCACATTGGCCCAAGTCATGCTAAGCGTGATCGATTGACCGGGTGTGACGGTGGGTGCATGGGTGATCTTGCGCAGGACCAGGCGGGCACCGGCCAGTCTGGTCAGTTGATCCAACAACGGTTTGGCCTGGTCTGGAAATCGACCGATGTTGTCATTGATGGCAGTGACATGGTGCTTGAGCATGAACGCCACTGCGGATTCAAGTGACCACTGGCGTTGCTGGAAATAGTCGTAGTTGCCATACCATTCAAAAATCACAGGGGCCTTTTTCCAGCTCTCTGCCATGGCAGTCATACCCGTGTATTTTCCTGTGCCGATCCAGTTCTGTTCGTGCCAGGGAGAACCCACGCCGTCGCGTCGCAGTCCGATGCCCTTGGAAAGCGCGTAGGGCAAGACCTGGGCATCGTCGGTCATGAAGACCAGAGGTGTGTCATGAAAGGCCTGGACGTAGAGATCCACGATGGCTCGCCGCACTTCCACTGGAGCGGGATGTTGCGTGTGCCATTCCCCCCAGACCCCATAGGACCCGATGTCCAGGAAGGCCACATTGGGGTGTCCGTCGTAGCGGGCACCCATGGCTGCGAGAAAGGCCCCGTGACGCTCCAGGTAGATGGGGTCTGCGTAATCCGGCTCAATTCGAGTGATGCGCTTCCCGCCCTTGGTCGGATCATCACCGCCTTCCACGTATTCGAACCCCCGGCATCCGGCATCGAAGAGCCACTTGGGTGAACTGTAGTACCCCTGGCTGTGCGCGTTGCAGGTCATGATCCGTATGGCCACAGCCGCATGCTGGCCTTTCCACGCGTCGATCACCCGGTCGATGACGTCCCAGCGATACTGGCCTGGCTCAGGCTCCACATCAACCCAGTTGATGCGGCGATACACCAAGGCGTAGGGGAAACGCGCTGTCGCGTCCTGCGATGGCCTGGTCTGTTGACTCATCCAGCCCTGGCCGGGATTGGCCAGCAGGGCCTCACTCTCCCGAAAGGTGTGTGTGACTGGCTCGGCGCAAAGCACCCCGGGCCATGACAACACCATGACTGCGCACAGCACGATAGAGATGGCCTGTGGTATTACCGCACAGGGGTGACTTGTGTGATTCTTATGGGCATGGATCATGTGAGACCCTTTCACGCTTATGGCGTGATGACAATATTTTTGATGAAGTTGTTTGCAGATACCTGGTCCCGGGTCAGGGGTTTCCCATTGAGTGTCACGGTCTGAAACAGCACATTCTCGATGGCATGTGCCTCGTCGATACCGGTCAACTCGACGGTCAGGGGAGTGCCGGATGCTGTAATGTTTTTGAACACCACGTCCCGGATGTGTCCCGGTTCCTTGTCCCGGGTCCAAACCGCCTTGCCGATCCACACAGAAATACATTTGCGTGCCTCCTCAATACGGATATTCTCGAAGCGGATGTCGCTGATGCGTGCTGCATCGCAGTGAAAGATTCGCAGAGACCATTCCCGTCCCTGGTCGTGGATCACATCGCAATCAGTGAACAGGACATCAGTCACGTCGTCCCTGAGTTCCGCGCCCACACTCAACGCGTGCGCCACCTGATTCCATAATACGCAGTCCCGGGCAATGATGTGCTTGACCTCGCCCTGTCCCTTGTCTGCCTTGACCACAATCAGGTCATCCAGGGTACGGATGAAACAATGCTCCACAGTGACATCTCGGCTGTTGCAGATGTCCACGCCATCAGAATTGGCGCGGTAGCCGATGAGCTTGACATTGTGGATCAGGACCCGGTCCGACTGGCGGATTGGGATGGTCCAGGTGCTCGAGTCACGCAGGATCACACCCTCTATCGCAATGTCGGATCCTTTTACATACACCATATTTCGGGCATGGGTCGTGCAGGCCTGGGCATCGATGATGCCGCGTCCGCGCAGGGTAATGTGCTGCCCGCGGAGTTCAAGAGTCGGTGTATAGTTGCGCAGGCCGCTGTAGCTGCTGATGCTGTACTCTTCGTCCGGCTCAATCACGGCCCGCACCACAGCACCGCCTGCGATGTACACGGTCTTGTTGTCGCCCACGACCAGATGGCTGATCTCGTGAATACCGGGTCCGAAGTAGATGACATCGGGATCGTCTGGTCTGGGCGCATCAGTTTCCAGGGGATTGACAAAGAGGTGCAGGGATCTGATCCATTCCCCGTTGATCTCGATCGTCAGGTTCGCGGGCGACGTCACGTTGAAGGCAATGGACTTTCCCTGAATGGTCGGGACAATGCCTGCAGAAGTGGGCAGGATCTTGGCAGAGACCACAGTCTCAGGCACAGTCACTGTGACTGTGGCAGTTCCCTGCATATCGAATGAGGCAAAGGCTGCTGTATCAAAGAAGTCGGCAGAATTTTTCTTGTCGTCCATGGCCTTCCACCGCCGAGCCGCATCTTCCGGTGCCACCCTGGCCCTGTACACAGGAACTGTCTGTCCTGTCACCGAGACCTGATAGGCCGGGCTGATGGGTCCACCGGGCGGTGCGGGGTACACGACAACTCGGTTTTGCGCGGCCTCTGTGAGGCTGCTTGCCGGCCACAGGGGGATCATGCATACTGCCAGTATCGCTATGGTACGGAGGAAGCCGGCGCCCACGGCAAAGAGTGACTCTTTTTTCTTCATGCTTGGTTCCCAAACTAGATGATGTTGCCTGCAAGACCTGTACGCGATCTACCAGTAATGGCCTCGACCATGGCCCAGAAGTTTTCCAGGGGCGTATCCAGTTGGACGTGGTGTGTGGGGCCCAGGATCAGTCCGCCGTTTTTCCCCAACACGTCGATCCTGGAGGCCACCTCCCGGCGGACGTCATCCGGAGACCCGAAAGGCAGTGTGTGCTGCTCGTCAATCGATCCCCAGAAACAGAGTTTGTCACCATAGGCCTCTTTCAGATGCACCAGATTGAGACAGGCCGGCTGAATCGGGTTGAGTACATCCAGGCCGATCTCCACCAGATCACCGATGATGGGCGCGATGTCACCGCAACTGTGGTACGCGACCTTGAGTGCAGGATTGATTGCCTTGAGGGATCGAATGAACTCTGCCATTCTGGGCTTGAAGATGCTGCGCCACATATCAGGGGACATGAGCATGCCGTGCTGCGTGCCCACGTCATCTCCCAGCCAGATCATATCCACGCCCATTTTTACCAGTTGTTGCGCGGCAGTGAGG
>JAIPFM010000226.1 GCA_021736645.1 Phycisphaerae bacterium
GTCAAGCTGTCCTCTGAACTGGCCAAGAAACCCACAGGTCACACCCTGTATTTGCTGGATGAACCCACCACGGGCCTGCACTTTGCGGACATCCACAATCTGCTTGCCGTGCTTCAACGCCTGACCGATATGGGCAATACCATCATTGTGATCGAGCACAACCTGGATGTGATCAAGGTGGCGGACTATATCATTGACCTGGGCCCTGAGGGCGGAGACGGCGGAGGCGAGGTCGTGGTTGCAGGACCGCCGGAGAAGGTGGTCGAGTGTGCACGGAGTTATACGGCCAAGTACTTGAAGCCAAAATTGATTGAATCGACTTAAAACACAGGAGCATGAAGAACATGGTGACACCGGCACTGCAGTGGATGGGAGATTCGCACGGCTATCTGGAGCTGATTGATCAGCGTTGCCTGCCAGGCGCGCTCATCACCCTGGAGGTGCGCGACACGGTGACATTGTATGAGGCCATCCAAACCCTGGCTGTACGCGGCGCGCCAGCCATCGGTGTGGCGGCTGCGTATGGTCTGGTGCTGGCAGTGCAGAACGCATCAGGTGACACAGCCAGTCAGGCGATGGTGGATCTCAGGGCTCAGGCAGACTACCTTGCCAAGTCACGACCGACGGCGGTGAACCTGTGCTGGGCGCTGGACCGCGTGACACGCGCGGCCGAGGCCTTTGTGCCGGGCTATGCTTCAGCAGATCGCGAGGCCCTGCTGGCGTGTGTGTTTCAAGAGGCCCGGGCCATCTGTCAGGAAGACGTGGCCATGTGTCTGCGTATCGGCCAGCACGGTCAGCACTTTATTAAAGATGGATTCGGCGTACTCACGCACTGCAATGCCGGGGCCCTGGCCACGGCCGGGCAGGGCACGGCCCTGTCTCTGATGTTTGAGGCTCAGAAAAAGGGCAGGGACTTTACCGTGTATGCCGATGAAACACGGCCGCTGCTGCAGGGGGCCCGGCTCACCGCCTGGGAACTCCAGAATGCAGGGATTCCGGTCAGACTTATCTGCGACAACATGGCAGGCTGGCTCATGAAGCAGGGCGTCATCCATATGGTGGTGACAGGTGCGGATCGCATTGCTGCCAATGGCGACTCCGCCAACAAGATCGGGACCTACAGCCTCAGCCTCCTGGCCAGGGCCCATGGCATTCCATTCTACATTGCGGCCCCGTCCAGCACCTTTGATTTGTCCCTGGCCAGTGGAGACGCCATCCCCATTGAAGAACGCGGGGCCCATGAGGTGACACAGATCCGTGATACGGTGATTGCGCCCAAGGACATCGGCACACGCAACCCGGCCTTTGACGTGGCGCCCGCGGAAAACATCACCGCCATTGTTACAGAGAAAGGTGTGATCGAACGCCCCGACAGGGAAAAGATTGCCGCTCACTTTAAAGAGGACTGACCTGTGCCCAGTAAAACCATCAAACGTATTCTATCCGCCAAGGTCTATGATGTGGCCAGAGAAACCCCGATCGATGCCCTGCAGTTTCTCAGCGAACAGCTCGGCAACCGCATCCTCGCCAAACGGGAAGACCTTCAGCCCATTTACAGTTTCAAGCTTCGCGGTGCGTACAATAAAATTGCCCAGTTGTCTGCGGCGCAGCAAAGAAAAGGCGTGGTCGCTGCGTCAGCAGGTAATCATGCCCAGGGCGTGGCCCTGTCGGCCCATCGCCAGAAAACCCGGGCCACCATTGTCATGCCAGTCACCACACCGGCCATCAAGATCCGTTCTGTGAAGACCCTGGGCGGAAATTGGACAAAGGTCATTCTTCATGGTGACAGGTTTGATGACGCCTGTCAACATGCCGTCCAACTGGCCAGGGAAACCGGGGCCACACTGGTGCACCCCTATGATGATCCCGATGTGATTGCAGGGCAGGGTACGATCGGCATGGAAATTCTCCGTCAGGTCCCTGGTCCCCTGGAGGCTATTTTTGTGCCCGTGGGTGGGGGCGGTCTCATTGCCGGCATCGGGACCTATATCAAATACCTCAGACCCGAGATACGAATCATCGGTGTCGAGGCCCGGGAATCGGCCTGTCTGGAAGCCGCCCTGGCTGCGGGACGGCGTGTCACCCTGCCCCATACGGGCATCTTTGCGGATGGCGTGGCTGTGGCCACCATCGGCAAAGAGACCTTTCGCCTGGCCAGACAGTGTGTGGACGAAGTCGTGACAGTCAGCAATGATGAAATCTGTGCAGCCGTCAAGCTCATCTTTGACGATACCCGGGCCATCATGGAACCGGCCGGAGCCCTCTCCCTGGCTGGCCTCATTCGCTATGTGAAGAAAAAACGAATTCGCAACAAGACCCTGGTCACCATCAATTCAGGCGCCAATGTCAATTTTGATCGCTTGAGGTATGTGTCTGAACGATATGGTGTGGGCCAGCAGACCGAGGTCATGCTGGGCATCACGATTCACGAACGGGCCGGGGCCCTGCTGTCACTCTGTGATGCGCTGGTGGGCCATGACATCACAGAATTCAGTTACCGATATCACGATTCTCAACAGGCCAATGTCTTTGTCGGTGTCATCGTTGAGCAGGGTGTCAACGGCCGAAAGACGCTGATCCGGCAACTCAGGAAACAGGGATTTGATCTGGTGGATCTGTCCGGCAATGAACTGGCCAAGCTGCACGTCCTGCACATGGTGGGCGGCCGCATTCCCTCCGCAGAGAAGGAGCGAATCTTCCGTTTTGAGTTCCCCGAACGCATGGGCATCCTGCGGGAGTTTTTAACGCGCATGCAGCAGCGATGGAATATTTCTCTGTTTCATTACAGACAGCACGGCGGCGCCTATGCCAATGTTCTCATCGGTCTCCAGGACATTCCCGACAAGGCCACGAACATTGAAGCGTTTCTGAAACATTGGGAATTTCCCTACTGTGAAGAAACCGACAATCCCGCCTATCGCCTGTTCTTTTCATCCGAATCGCCAGTAAAACAACGGTAAGCCCGGAGCCGTGGGCCCGGGGGGCACTATTGAACTCGGCTGTTGTGTGTGGCTTGCCTGGCCGCCATTTCAACGATGCCTGCGATGCCATCCTGAGTCGTGCGTCTGCGCCTTTGGGTCGTGTTGGGTGTTGTGCGTCTTCGCTGCAGTCTGGCCTGAGAGGCAAACTGTCGAGCGGCCTGCTGTCTCTGAAGTGTGGCCTGTCTGTACAGTCGTTGTTGGAATTCCTGGAATTGCATGGCATTGAGCTGGACCTGGTACCACATCTGGGCATTCATGGCAGCCATGTCATTGGTGAGGGCACCCATTTGGCTCGGCTGTAATGAGGCCGCGGATTGTCCTGAAGACATGAATTCGTTTTGAGGGACAGATCCTGTTGGCTGGGGCGAGGTGTGTTCTTGGGTTCTGGGCGTGTTCTGGGCCACGGCCTCCCGAGACATCTTTTCTACGGGAGGCGCGGCTGCAGTGGTGTCCAGTGCGCTTGGTTCGGTTGTGTGTCTGTCTTCAGTCAGTCTATTGGCCTGTACAGGGAGTGGACCGCGAGTGACAACCTCAGTTCGTGTCAGGCCTGTCACAGCCAGGCAGGCCAGTAAACAGGCGGCGCCCCAGTGAATCCCTTCATAGGCTGGTTGAAATTCTGCGATATTCACAATGCGCTTGCGCACCTGGTGACGTGTTTGGCCCATGCCCGCCAGCGCGGCCCTCAAGGGGTGGCAGCGATTGAATTCCAGGACGCGAATGATGGTCTGGCCGTAGAGGGTGGACTCTTCCGATTTGGCCAATTGCGTGAGGGCCACCTGGTCACAGGCCAGTTCGCGATCTGTTCGCATCTGCTGAAAGGCATACCAGACCAGGGGATTGAACCAGTGGATTAAATGACAGAGCGAGGCGATGCAGCTCGCTGCAATGTCGTGGCGTTTGAGATGCGCGAGCTCATGCAGGAACACGTGCCTCAGTTGTCGTCTGGTGAAGGTGCGGATCATTGACTTTGGAAGCAGCAGTTTGGGACGGATCATGCCCAGCAGGGCCGGACTCTGCACTGCGTCCGTGATGACCAGACGAACCCGTGTTCTGATGTGCAGTTGATCGCAACAGTCCTGCAAGAGGGCAAGCACGGGTCTGGCCGTGAGTGTGGGGCAGTGATTGACCAGGCGAGTCATACGGTGATAATCCCTGAGCAGGTATATGCCAATGGCGCCCATACCGCTGATCCAGATCAGGACAGCCGACCAGAGGCCCCAGGGCGCCGACGCTGTCGAATGTGGAGCAGCCTCTCCTAGTGCAGGTTCAGGCAGGGCTGTTTGAAGGGAAGAAGACGCCAGTGTGCTGGGAATGAGTCTGTCCAGGCTGACCGGGCTGTAGGGTGTCCAGGGAATGAGTATCTTGATGCAGACCAGAAACCACAGGGCATACTGCCATCTGGCACTCAATCGGTCTCTCAAGAGACCCCTAGCCACCAGGATGAGGCCGATCAACAGGCTGGCTTCTATGGTGGTTTGCCCCAGGTATCTCAATAGACTCGCGGCATACTCATTCATGATTCGTACAGTGCCCTGTTCAAAACTTCAATACACGGCTGTCTTTGATGCCAATCCAGATGCCTCGACAAATAGCATACAATGATCATATTACGGCTGTAATCAAAAGGCAAGTTATTTTTTAAGCGATTGCGGTAAATGACTCAAATTTTCGATGCCAGACTGTCTCGGTTATTGGTGGTCAGAGTGCCATCATCCTGGTCATCGACAACGTAAACCCTATTGGTTATTGGTCTTGCGACCATGTCGCGAGAAAAACTCAATGGCCTTGGCCATATGAAACATTTCGCTCAGTCGGTGCGGATTTCCAGGATCAAAGTCCATGAAATAAGCTGGATTGGCCTTGATTTCAATGAATCCTGCGGGCAGACGCAGCGTCCTGTTGCCGTCCCTTGACCTAAACAATCCCAGGGAGTATAGTCATGGCTGTGGTTCGAAATTAACAGGACTTCTGCAAAAAGCCCTGAGGTGTTCAGTATTTAGTAAGCAGTTTTTAGTAAAACGTGTTTTTTAAGCTGTATACTGTCATCTAAAAAATTGAAGTCTGCAAAACTTCAGTTAGACGTTCTCTCAGTGCCTGCCATGCCTGTCCGTCATCCATGGAGAAAGACATGCAGGCAGGCATCTATCTCCTCGTGGCTTTGCCCCCGCTGATCAGATATGAGTCCAAAGAAAGTATTCATGACCTATTTTTATTCAGACATGGCAGATAAGGCGATTCAGGCGATCCAGAATGGTCTGGGTTTTGTGACCTTGTCCTGCGATCTGCACCTCAGCGAGGTGACGCTGCGTATCGTAAAAAGGGAGTTGATACTGGACGACGAGTCTGCGATCACCCGGCAGCAGCTTGAGAAGATAGTGAAAACAAAGACCCGGATATACGTCCATGATGGCACTGAATTCCGTCCACTTGAAATAAGAAATGAAGAATATACCAAATTGGTGCCAACACAGACAGCCCCGTATCTTGAGGCCAGCGGCGTCAAATTGCATATTTCCAAAGGGATCTGTCCGTTTGAGAGTGCTGGAAGAATGGCAGAGACCGTGGTTAAAAAGGGGTTTGTTGTCTTGGATACATGCAGCGGCCTGGGCTACAGTGCGCTGCGCAGTGCAAGACTTGGCGCCAGAAAAACCGTGACCGTTGAAATAAGTTCGGATATTCTACTGTTGAGGTCTCAAAATCCATGGTCCTTCGGCCTTTACAGTGACCACTCCATTATCCAGGAACACGAGGATATTGCCTCGTTTATTCAAACACTTGAGGCTGAAACCTTTGACGCCGTCATTCATGATCCGCCGCGATTTTCGCTCGCGGGTGACTTATACGGCGATGCCTTTTACAGAGAACTGAAACGGGTCTTGAAGAGGAGAGGCACGCTGTTTCACTACACAGGGAATCCATACACCGTGAAGCATGGCAACTCGTTTGTCACTGGCGTCAAAAAACGCCTTGTTGAGGCCGGCTTTAGAAAGATCCTACAAGAAAAGGCACTGATGGGAGTCAAGGCATTCGCCTGAGACAAGGTTTGGATTGAGAGTGTCAAAACAAAAGCCCCAGTGCATGGCCACGCACTGGGGCTTTTAAAAATCTAATAACCAAAATCCAAAATCAATTGATCGGTCCTACTTGCGCTTCGATTTCCTTCTTTTCTTGCAGGTTGATGCCGCGGCGATGCCAGGCACTGGAGGCCCAGGTCTTGAGTGCTTCCTTCTGGGCCGGTGTGGGATCTGGCGGCAGCTTGAATGAGCCTTGTCGCAGCTTGCAGTAGTCCACACCTGTGATGTGACCGCTTTTGTAGGCATTTTCAATCATTTCTGATTTTCGGGTGAGGTCTGCGGTATTGTCCAAGGCATTGGCCAGTTCCCTGGTCTTGATGGCCTTGAAGGCCTTACCTGGTCCCTTTTCGGTGGCTTCAAAAAAGAATGCCATGCGGTTCACCACATTCTTGGGTGTCAGCGGCAGACCGCCGTCCAATTTGCCGAGTTCCTTGAGCATGGCCTCTGCCTGTTTGGGCGTGATTTGGCATGTCTCGACCTTCTTGAAGATGTCCATGGCCTTTTCCAGGCTGGGGGGGATGTCGGCACTGTACAGCGCAGCTCGTTTGGCCACGATGTTGTCCCACTGCTTGGTGGCCTGTCTCATGCCCTCGGCCATGTCCTTGGAGTACTGGGCTGTGTCTTGCCCGGCCTTGGCTGCTAAGTCGAACCAGTGGTCGCTCTTGACCATGATGGTGTCACGGATGTCTTGGGGTCTGGCCACAGGGGGCATGGTGCCCTTGGTGAGCCAGTCTTTAATGGGCACTTCCGGGCTGGTGTTGTACGCTTCGGGATGCCATTTAGACGTGACCATCTGGTCCATGTCCGTGGCGAACTTCTTGGCTTCTGCTGCATCCACCACATCCTCAGGCCCCTTACCATGGCATCGTCTGAAGAATTCATCTTCGTAGATGGGTCTGGAGAGGCTGTCGTGCACATCCAGGGCGACGGTGTTTCCGTTCGCGTCTATGCCGGTGATCTGGTAGGTCACGTCACGGTCGCGGCCCATCTTGAGCAAGTCCTCGTCCACATAGCCCGGGTCACCTGGCGACAGTCCATCCGTGTTGCTGGGATTCCAGACCGACACTTCCAGTTTGTCCGGGTCCAGGCCGTTATCCTTGGCAAATTGTTTGACGTCATCGGAATTCTTGATGCGAGTCATCGTGGGCGCGTCTGTGTCCTTGTAAATCTTCTTCATGGTCTCATTGGCCTTTTTACGCACATCCGGCAGCACATCCGGGCCATTGATAATGGTCTGGGCGGTCTTGTCTTTCTGCATACGGATGATCAGGTCTTCCATGTCTGCGTCACCGGCTTTGCCGCCCTTCCAAACCAGTTTATCCAACTCATCCACAGTCTCCTGGGAGGCCTTTCTGGCTTCTTTCATCTGCTTGAGATCCTCGATGCCTTCTGCGGATTGCTTGAAGGCGGTCTTGGCTGCCTCTGCGACTTCATCGGCGTTTTTCGTGAAGAGGTGACGCTCCTTGGTCAGGAACTTGCCCACGCCCTCAGCCACCTCGTCAAACTGGTCAATATTCATGCCCAGTCTCTTGAGCACGGAGTTTTTCATGTTGCTGCCCATTTCGCCGGTGGCCTTGACAAACTGGCCAAGGGCCTCTTGGGCACGTGGAGATCGCTTGAGTGTTTCTTCCAGGGCCACAGGACCGGCCACACAGGCTGCGCGGAAGAAGCGTTCCCAGGGACCCAGTTTTTCACCGGACAGGGATTCGCCAGTCCACACGGCAATCACGTCCAGGGCGTCCCCTGTAAACGGCAGGGCTTCAAGTACGTCCTGGGTGATCTTCTGATTGGCCTCGATCTCTTTCATCACGGCCTCAGCCGCCATCTGGGCACCTTCATCAAATTTGCCCAGGGCCTCGGCACGTTGCTTCATGCCCTTGATCACAGTCGAAGGATCTTCTGTGGCCAGCAAACGCAGCCAGTAGACCTCTGTCAATTCCTTCATCTTGTCACGCCAGGCTGCCAGTTCCTTGGGGTCTGTGGGCGGGTCTTTGGCAGCCAGACCGAGGGACTGTAAAAAGTCCGGGAGTTTGCCGTCTGCCTGATCCAGGCGGTCACATCGCTTGAGCAGCATGTCCTTGTATTTCTTCAGGTACTCGTCCATGGTCTGGCCCTTGATCTTTTTGCCGAAGTTTTTCATCCAGTAGCCTGCCAGAAGCCTGGACTCCAGGGCCTTGAACTCGGGGCTGTCGGGACCTTTCTTGAGAATCTTATCGAACTCTTCCTTGGTGAGCCATTCGGGCAATTTGAACTTGACCTTGATGTTCGGGCGGTTCGGACAGTACCAGTCTTTACGCTGACGGTTGTAGGCAAAGCCTGAGGGGGCTCGACTCGGTGTGCTGCGCGGGGCACGCACAGAGGCCGGGGACGCAGGAAACTGTTTGAGCTTGGGCGTGACACCTATGGGCGGCAGGATTACATCGGCCTCCGGAATATCCAGAGGTTCCGGTTGAACAACGTCAGGGGGTGATACTTTCTTGGGTGTCCCCGTTTCGTTGGGACCAGCCTCTGTGCTGCCGGTTTGGGGATTCGCTCCTGGATCAGCACCTGGTGTGCCTGGAGCCTTGCCATTGCCAGGCTGGTTGCCCTGGTCCGGTTGTGGGCCCAGGGGGGGCGTGTTTTTATTGCCTGTCTGGGGCTTGGGCTGATTGGGATTGCCCTGACCTGCGGTCTGGTCTTTGGGTCGTGCAGTGTTATCCTGGGCCACATCCTTTGGCGTATTATCTTCTGCTTCCTTGTTCTCTTCTTTTTTACCTTCCTCTGTTTTTTCTTCTTCTTTCTTGGCTTCTTCCTCTTTTGGTTCCTCAGGTTGCGCTGAGCAGAGGATTGTGACCTGTTGTGTTGTGCTGCGCATGCCCGCGTCATCAATGGCCACGGCTTCTAGTTTGCATGGGCCAAAGGGCAGATCCAATGAGCCGGTCCAGGTTCCATCATTGTTTTTCAGGCTGGACCAGGGGCCATTGTTGACGCGCACGCCGACCTGCTTGACATCCGGGGCATCGACCCTGATTCGGACCGTGGGCTCTGTGGTCTCTTCGTTATTCAGCGGGCTCGTGATGGCGCAGATGGGACGTGAAGCCTTGATGGTGACTATGCGGGCCTCTTCTGTGTGCTGGCCGCCTGAGTCTGTGGCGCGGAAACGCAGTCTGTGTACACCGGGCTGTAATTGGGCGCGGCCGGCAAAGCCGTCGTCTGTGCGATACAGGGGTTGCGCAGCACCATACCCCACAAACACATCAAGGCCGACAATACCCGTGTCGTCCTGGGCCCGAGCCAGGAGGTGGATCTGTCCGTCTTCTGAGACGAGTTTATCTTCCGGTTGAATGATCTCCAGTGTGGGCTTGGCGTCTTGGCCCGGCACAAACAGATTGATGATAGCCGCATTGTTCTTCAGGTTGGTCTCACCCAGGAGATTGTCCGGGTCGACCACCACGCGCAGGCTGTGGTTGCCCGGGGCCGCGGCCCACACGAATCGGAAGGTCTTGTCTGTCATCATGCCGGGCGGCGCAATGCCCAGACGCTCCATCTCCTGGCCCTTGGTGCCGGGTACGGCCAGGAACAGACCGATCTGCAGGAGGTCTTGGGTGCTGCCTGTGCCGAGGTTGCGCACTGTGCCTGTGAGGGTGACAGGATCGCCTTTCTTGATGCCGCTGATCGGTGTGATCTTCAGGTCTTCTGAGGACAGGCTGAAGTCAGACGAGTCTGTGGAAAGGCCGGGGTCACTGTCATACAGACGGTTTAAGGCGTCTTCGCGTGACGTGCCCACCATGAAGGTGTCTGTGGAGAGCAGACGGGTCTTGAACTGAAAGTCACTGGAGATGGCATAGTGGGCAAAGTTCAAGAAGCGGGAATTGATTTCCAGTTGGTTCACTGCCACCTTGCCGTCTTCGGACCATGCCAGGGCCGTGGGGGACAGGGGGAATCTGTAGTTGCCTTCAGGAATGGTCTGTTTCAATTGTCCTGCGATCTGACCGTTGACCACAATGTCCAGGTCGTGCGCCTGGTATCTGGCCCGATTTTGGGGGATGGTAAAGTTCATCTCCAGCCAGGCATCCAGGAGATTGGTGTTTCGCCACTGGCCATTTTCAAACAGGGAAGAGTGGTCGATCTCGCCATCGATGCCCACATCGGCCTGGGCAAAGTCCACCACGCCATCGTTGTCTGTGTCACGACCGAACCACTGGGTCTGGTTCAGATCGTCCAGTACGGTCCAGCGGTCGGGCTTGCCGTCATGGTTGGTGTCCTGGGGATCAGTACCCTGGCTCCAGTCGACCGTGCCTCCGCTGAGATATTGACCCACCATACGTCGGGCTGCGCGTATGGCATCAGGAATATCATTGGGTTCCCCTGTGACAGGGTCGAGTCCTGCGGTCATGTCGAGCCGATGCACGCTTTCACCAGGCTTCAGTGCGGCCCTGTAGTCCACGGTGGTGCGCTTGCCAATGGCCGTGGCTGTGATCTGATCTTCACATGAGGTGAACCCGTCATAAAGTTTGGGATATACTTCAAACCGTTCTCGCTGGCCTGCCTGGAGCAGACCGTGTGTGACTTCCGGCTGGAGGGTGACTTGATCCTGACTTGCGATGACCTGCAGGTCAGTCAGGGTGTCACCGTTGTTCATGAGTTCGTAGACGCGTCCCAGACCGGTTTCGTTTTCCGGTGTGATATCCTTCCAAGTCAGGTCAACCCTGGGTAGTTTGACACGCACGGCCACGTCCGCCTGATCTGAAAAACCGTCTTCAGATTGAATGTAGATGGGCAGTGTGTGCAGTTCTTTGATCACGTCCTGGGCACTGAAGCCGAGGGTAAACACACGCTGCTCACCCGGACCGAGTTCCACGGGGCGGCCCTTTTCGCCGTCGCCAATGAACTCAGCCAACAACAGGCTGTCTTTGGGCTGGTCGCAGCGCAGACGGACGATGCGGGGCTCGTCTGCATGGTTGCGCACTCCGATGGGCAGTCTCTGGTCATAGTCGCGCTGGATGGCCCCACCGTAGTGGGCGTCTGTAAAGGCCAGACCCCGCACGCGGGTGACCTGTCGTATAGGTCCAGGCTCGCTGCCCCCTGTGGGTTGGAATTCATAGGCTTGATCAGGTTCCAGTGCAGTGAGGCGAACACGACGTGATGTTCCATTCTGCCCGATGACTTCCTGCCAGGACTGATCTGTGGTGCCTGCACCCTTGAGCCGATACCGCACTTTGGCGGGGCCAAAAGATCCGCCGTCCCAGGAGACCACGATATCATTGCCTGTGACCACCGCGCCTTCGCCGGGCAACAGGTTGAAGTAGTCCGTGACGTGGACCTTTCGCACGGACGAGGCCTGCTTGCCGGCTGTGTCTGTGGCTGTGACTGTCAAGGTACGCTCGCCGCCAGCCAGGGTACTCCAGGGCACATCAAATTCATACGGTGCCGAATAGTCGGTGCCCACGGTTTTGCCGTTGACCTGGAGACTGACCTGGCGTATGGGCTTGCCTTCGTAGCTCAGGGCGGTCACGAGTACCGGTGTGGTCTGTGTGACCATCTCGCCCTCACCGGGTGTGGCCACCATCACGTGGATGCCCGCGCGTACGGGCTGGCCTGTGGCCTGAACCCAGAATTCGCCTTTGGCTGAGAGTGAGCCTTTTGATCCTGTGGCCTTGACCCTGTAGAGGCCCTGCTTGGGAAAGGATAGGGTTTGGGGCCGGTCCTTGGAGAGTGTGGCGTCCGGCTGGTTATCTCCATTGATGTCCAGGCTGATTTGAGGCAGGGATTCAACACCCTGTACTGCGGCGACTGCAAATGTCACTTCAGTGGGGTTGATCGGATTGACGGTCCAATTCGCTCCGGCTGACACCAGCGTGCCCCCCTTGGGTGTGATCATGATCCAGTTGGGAAGCATACTGAAACTGTTGTTGTTCCATTCATTGATGGTCAGTAACAGTTCCATGGGCCCGTCCGTGGAGAAAGCATGGGCACGGCTTGCACCTGCATAGACATTAGAGCTAAAAACAGGTTTGCCTGTGCGTGTGTCTGTGGCCCGTGTAGAGCTTTCCAGGGGGCCGCCGATCCAGTAGGCGTAGTCGCCCTTGGCCGGGAGGCTGATCTGAAAGCGTTCGATATCGCCATAGTGTTCAATGGCGCAGGGTTGGGCCTCAGAGAGTTTCAGCGGAATGATCGGGCTTTCGGTCAGTATTGGTGTTTCCCCGGGTAGGGCCCGGTTGAGTGTGACCTTGAGTGCGTAATCATCCGCGGCTTCGGCATTGTTGTTCCATTCGGACACGTGCAGGCGATAGAGGCCTGGGATGACCGGGCAGTCGAATTGACACACGGTATTGGCACGGGTATTCATGCTGCCCTTGACATCCCCCTGTGCGTTGTGGAGCGTCACGCTCAATTCAGTGGGGGCTTGATGCCAGATTGTCAGCAGGCCGGGCTGGTCCACGAAGAACTGATACCAGTCCTGATCGCCCATGGGCAGGATGTTGTCCCGGATCATGGCGCCGAGTTCAACGGGTGCTGCGGTTTCCGGTGTGTCATTGGACAGGAGGCGCTCAATCTCACCGGCCGGATCAAAACAGGTCTGTAATTCGTAGGGCAGGGGAGACCAGCCATTGTTGTTCCATTCGGTGACATCCAGAATCAGGGTACAGGCCTGGGTCAACCCGAGCGTATAATGACCGGTTTGGCTGGCGTAGGTGTTTTTCGCGGCCAGGGGGTTGCCCAGGTGATCCAGGAGGCGTGTGCTGAGTTCTGTGGGACCGCCTTGATGGATGTGTAAAGTGCCCTTGGAGGGGATGTTCAGGGTATAGAGGTCACGATCCCCCACGGGCATGATGGAGGCGAAGGTGCGGGCATTGAGAGGCAGGTATCGCACAGCAGACACGCGGGTCTCAGGCACGAGTGGGGGGTCGTCCACGCCATCGTCGGTCATCACGACAAAGCGGAAATCATAGGGGTCCAATGAGCAGCCATTGTTTTGCCATTCCGTGACGGACACACGGTAGTCGCCTGAGGGGAGTTGCCACTCCTGTGTGCCGAGTTGAGAGGCGTAGTAGGTTTTTGTACCGATGGCCGTACCGCCGGCATCGAGAATGGCCACGGCACGCTGGACATCGGGTGTATTGCATGACTCCAAACGTAGACATCCCGGGCGATCCAGATGGAGTGTGTACACATCCTCATCGCCGATGGGAAACAGGAGTCCCCGCATATGCTGGCCAATCTGAATCGGGCGTGCGGAACTCGGCGTGTTGTTGAATTCCAGGGGATCTGCGGCGATCCGGCCTGTGAGATTGATGACATTGATGTCCTTGGAGGCACTGTTCTGGCCCCACACCGTGACACGAATGACATAGTGACCTTCAGGCAGATTCCACACCGCCTTTCGCGTTTGCCGGGCGTAGGTGTTGCAGGATGCCACCTCCTCGCCGCCTGTATTGAACACCAGAATAGACAATGACACGGGGCAACTGGCGTGGCTTAATGTCACCTGCGTGGCCTCAGGCAGGTCAAACGCGAACCAGTCCTGATCTGTGGGTCTTTGGAGTGTGAAGGCCATACTCTGGCCCAGGGCCATGGATTGGGCTGAGCCCTTGTCGTCATTGGGCTCCTCTTCGGTGAGCTGTGTCTCCGAGGCAAGCGTGATGGTGCATTGGCCCTGAGCACTGAGCCGCACTGATTTCTGTGTGGTCATGTACCCGTCAGCCTCCACACGCACCACGACTTCAGGGCGGTGCGTGACAGGCAGGGCGTTGTCAGGCGTGACAGGATTGACAACGCCGATCTTGAGGTCACTGAATTGAATCAGACCCTGGGCATTGGTCAGGCCGGTTGTGATCATGCCCAGAGGGTAAACCTCCCACAGGGTGACTGTGGCCTGGCGAATCGCGGAGCCATTGTCCGCCTGGACCTGAACGGCGTAAGACAGGGTGTGGCAGAGGGCCTTGAGTTTGAACTGCACAGGGGCTTTGGAGCCCGTGTGTTCAATGACCTGCTCAAGGGTCTGAAAACCGGGGGCTTCAATTTTGAGTTGGTAGGTGCCTCCAGGCACGGGCTGGGTTCGTACTGCGCCTGTGTGAATGGGAGAGAAGACCAGAGGTCCGGACAAGGCGGCCTGCACAGTCCGGGGTGTCAAATGGATTCTGGCCTGACCCACAGATTCGCCTGTGGTCTCTTCTGTGATTTGCCAATTCAAGGGCGACAAGACCTCGGACTGTAATACGATCTGTTGTAGATCTCGTTGCCCATTGGGCAGACTTATCGTTTTCTTGAACGTCTGAAAACCTGGATGGTTGCACAGCAGGTCATAGGTGCCCTGGGGTATGCCGTCAAGCACGATGCTGCCTGTTGGGTTGGAGATGGCCATGCGCGGCCCCACATGGACTGTGACGCCGGCAATGGGTTTGTCTGCGTCAGAACGCACCTGAACAGTCAAGGGGCCGGGGAGTATCTCGGCCAGGCATGGTAACGAGGTGCAGAACAGCAGGGTGATCAGCAGGGCGAGATGCCCGGCAGACGGGGTGTGACTTCTCAAAGGTGCCATATCTTGTCTCCAGACGCAAAAGGTCCTGATTTCTACTGGGAATTTAAACCATAACCAACCTGACGTCAATTCGAAACTTGTCTTTGATAAAGGCCCTTGATCTGGTATACTAAAGTGTCTGACCAAAAAACGTAATTTCCTCTGAATTGGCATGATCACATACTCTGACATGGGGGAAGTCCGGCAATGTTAGGTTTCAAGGGATGGAGTGCATGAAAAAACTGACTGCGACCTGTGTTTTTATTCTTCTGCAGTGTTTCTCACCCGTCTCTGCTGCAGAGGTCGCCAATGATGATGCGATCTGGCTGACCATTTCCGAGTTTTCTGCTGTCAATGATAAGGGGTTTTTCACACTTGTAGAGGGCAAGGAAGTGCGGGCCGACTGGATCGAGATCCACAATGCGTCGCGAGAACCCATCAACCTGGACGGATGGTATCTGACGGACGATCCGGAGAACCTGACCCTGTGGCAGTTTCCGAATATCAATATTGAGGCACGCGGAAATCTGGTGGTCTGGGCCTCTGGAATCCAGGCCGAGGATCATCCTGAGAACTGGCCCTATGCGGATGATTTGGGATATTACCACACCAACTTCAAACTCGACGCTGAAGGGGATTATCTGGCGCTGGTCAGCCCAGATGAGCAGGTGGTGCACGAGTATGCCAGTGTCGAGACTCCCAAGGGCATTCGGGGATTCCCCCCTCAGAGTGAAGGGATTTCTTTCGGCATATGTGAGGGCGGAGAATCGTTCCTGGCCCTGCAGACGCCTGGAGAGACCAATGTCTCGGTGTGTATGGAGCAGTGCGAAGCGCCCGTATTTTCACGGGCAGGCGGTACGTTCGTCAATTCGTTCGTGTTGGAACTGACCTGCCCCACTCCTGATGCAGAAATTTTCTACTCCCTGGACGGTGCCGAAGTGGTCAGGCCGGGTGGCGGGGGTCGAGAAATAAACTGGATCAAGTATATCGGGCCGATTACTGTGGACCGATGCCTGGAGGTCCTGGCGCAGGCGCAGGAACCCAGTAGGCTGCCCAGTTCAATTGTCAACGAATCGTACCTGGCTCTGTCCAGTGATGTCGCCTCCTTTAGTTCCAACCTTCCCATTATTGTGGTCGATACAGGTCGAAAAAGTGTGGCCGGCCGGCTGACCTTGGTGAAAGCGGCATTCATTGATACGGATGAGAGTGGACGCTCGCATATCACAAGTGCCTCTGATTTTGTGGGGCGGGGCGGGCTTCGCATCCGTGGCTCATCCTCGAGCGGCTTTGCAAAAAAGCAGTATGCCTTTGAAACCTGGGATTTGGACGAGGCGGATCGGGATGTGTCCATCTGGGGATTGCCGGCCGCCTCGGATTGGATCCTGTATGGCCCGTCTCAGTATGACCCGGCGATTATCAACAATGCGCTGGCCTATGCACTCAGCAATCAGGCAGGTCGTTACGCCGTGCGAACGCGATTCTGTGAAATGTACCTCAACAGCAACGACACCACAGTCTCTGCGAGTGACTACATCGGCCTTTATATCCTCATGGAAAAGATTACCCGTGGTTCCCAGCGCGTGAGCGTTGAGAAGCTCGAGCCCTGGGACAGTACAGAGCCCCGCGTCTCCGGAGGGTACGTGCTCAGTATTGACCGCGCCGGCGATGGGTCGTTCAGTACGAGCCGCGGTACCGTGTTCAATTACGTGTATCCCAAGGGCGAGGATATATCCGCCACGCAGACGGCCTGGATCAGGGGGTATTTCAATGAGTTGGAAACCGCGCTGTACGGCCCTGACTTCAGGAATCCGGAGACCGGCTATGCCAGGTATATTGATGTCAATTCCTTCATAGATCACCACCTGCTCAATCTGCTGCCCCTGAATGTGGATGCCTTTCGTTTGAGCGGGTACATGTTCAAGGGTAGAGGCGGCAAGCTGGAATTGGGACCTGTCTGGGATTTTGACCGGGCCATGAACTCCACAGACAGCCGCGACGACAACCCAAAAACATGGGAGAATTTTCTCAGCTACTATTGGTGGCCCCGCTTTTTTGAAGATCCTCACTTCTGGGTACAGTTCATTGACCGTTGGAGCGAACTGCGCGGATCGGTCTTCAGCATGCAGAACATGAATGCCACCATTGACCGCATGGTCGAGGAAATCAGAGAGGCGCAGGTTCGCAATACCCAGCGATGGCCCCAGTTTAGCCCAAGGTATGGTGGATTTGATGGCGAAATTGCGGCGCTCAAGGACTGGCTCAACACACGGGCCCTGTGGATTGACAGTCAGTTTCTACAGCCCCCGGTGTTCGACCAGACCTCAAGCCCGCAGGGCTCTGACCTGGTTGTCACCCTGAGCAATCCCAATGACTCAGGCACCATTTACTATGCACTGGACGGGGCAGATCCATGGGTCTTTGACAGTGTCAACGACTCGACGCCTCCCACCATGCTGGTGCTGGAGAACAGTACCAAACACGTGCTGGTCCCGAGCGAGCCCGTTCCCGATGCCTGGAAAGGGGCGGACAGCTTCGATGATTCCGCGTGGGAGGTCGTACGTTCCCGAGGCGGCTTTGGCGGGATCGGCTATGAAATGGAGACCGGCTTTGAATCCATCATCACTCTGGACCTGGCCAAACAGATGTATTTCCCATCCAGGGGAGGACGCACCAGTTGTTATATACGCATCCCCTTTATCGTGTCCGGTGACCCGGGTATCCACAATGACCTGACCCTGCAAATGCGCTACGATGATGGTTTCATCGCGTATCTCAATGGTGTGGAGGTGGCGCGCGCCGGATTTGCCGGAGAGGCCGCATGGTATTCTCATGCCGACAGCGAGCACAACGATACTGCTGCCATGGCACTGCAGGACTTCAATATCTCGCAATTCAGCGATCAACTGATTGAAGGCGTGAACATCCTGGCCATCCACGGACTCAATATCTCTTCCGCGAGCCCCGATTTTCTGATATCGGCCCAGCTTTTGGCGCGCGAGCGTCTGATTCCGCCTGATGGACAACAGGAGTACTATGAATACACCGGTCCCTTGACACTGACCCGCGCGACGCAGATCAAGGCGCGCGTGCGCCAGGCGCAACATGCCTACAGTCACTGGAGCGGCCTGGCTCAGGGCGTCTTTTCCGTGGGCCCGGTGGCAGAGACGCTGCGTGTTTCCGAACTCATGTATCATCCGGCTGACACCGGCAATCCCGAAGATCCCAATGCGGAGTACATCGAGCTGACCAACATTGGCGACCAGGCCATCCACCTCAATGGGGTCCGGTTTACCGAGGGCATAGACTTTCTCTTTCCTGATGTGGTTCTGTTGCCCAGCGAGTATGTCCTGATCGTGAAAGACAGGGATGCCTTTGCCGCGACCTATGACACCACCTATGCCGTGGTGATTGGCGCCTATACCGGCAGTCTGAGCAACAAAGGGGAGCGCGTTGAATTGGTGGATGCGATTGGAGAAGGGATACAAACCATTCAGTATAGTGACAAATGGTACGACCTGACCGATGGCCAGGGTTTCTCCCTCACCATGATCGATCCGGCTGATCCGCTCGCGGTTGATGCGTCAGAGAAAGAGCTCTGGCGGCCCAGCGCGGACGCGGGAGGTTCACCCGGATGGGACGATCGCTGGTACTAAGGCTCAAAAACAACCTTGCTCTTCCTGTGGGAATATGAATAATTGAATACCTCTTATTGATGACGTACCTGAATTCAATAGAATCCAAACGTAACTGGAGGTATTTGATTATGTTCAGACCCACGGTGCTGGCTTTCCTGATGTTGTTGTCTGCCCATCTCCAGGCAGCAGATGATCTTCTTGTGGCTGATGTGACGCGTGACATGACGTTCACGGAGACATACCTCCAGCTTCCTGTCAAGCACGGCGCAGACAAGCGTCTGCTTCGCATCCGGATCGACGATGAGCTGGTGCGTGAATTCGTGATTGAATATGCCGAGACCGAGCCGGACTACTGGGTCTGGCTTGACGTGAGTCCTTTCAAGGGCAAGACCGCGACCCTGACACTGGCCGGCGTACGGGGCGGCCAGGCCAAGGCCCTGAATACCGTCTTTCAGTCGGATGAGCTCAAGGACGCCAAGGGCTTCTATAAAGAGCGCCTGCGTCCTCAGTTTCACTTCACCTCGAGACGCGGCTGGAATAACGATTCCAACGGTCTGGTCTATTATGCCGGGGAATACCATCTCTTCTATCAGCACAATCCCTTTGGCTGGGCCTGGGGCAATATGACCTGGGGCCATGCCGTGAGCAGGGACATGATCCACTGGCAGGAACTGGACGACGCCATTCATCCGGATGCCCTGGGCACGGTCTTTTCCGGGTCTGCGGTTGTGGACAAAAAGAACACCACCGGTTTCAAGACCGGATCGGAAGATCCGATCGTCTGTATCTACACCTCGGCCGGCGGCACGAACCCCTGGTCACGTGATGCTGGCAACAAGTTTACCCAGTCCCTGGCCTACAGCAATGATCGGGGCCGAACCTGGACTCTCTATGCTGATAATCCGGTTTTGGCCCATGTGCGCGGCAGCAATCGTGACCCCAAGGTGATCTGGCACGAGCCCACCCAGCAGTGGTGCATTGTACTCTATCTCGATGAAAAGGAGATGGGTTTCTATACGTCCAAAGATCTCAAGACCTGGACGGAAACCAGCCGACTGAAGTGCTTTCATGAATGTCCGGAACTCTTTGAACTGCCCGTGGCGGGTGACTCCGCCCAAACCAAGTGGGTGCTCTACGGCGCCAGTGGTGAGTATATGATCGGTGACTTTGACGGAAAGGCCTTTACGCCGGAGACCGAGGCCATTGGGTTTCATCACGGCGACTGTTTTTATGCCAGCCAGACCTTTAACAACATGCCGGATGAACGGCGCGTGCAGATCGCGTGGGGACAGGTCCCCACGCCGGGAATGCCCTTTAATCAGATGATGCTGTGTCCTGTTGAACTCACACTGCACACCACTCCTGACGGCCTGCGCATGCAGGCCTTTCCGATCAAGGAAGTCAGAGACCTGCGCGGCAACAGGACTCTCATCAGGAACCGGGTGGTCAAGGCAGGTAACAATCCCCTGAAGGCTCTCCGAGGCGATTGTTTTGACATCAATGCGATCATTGAAGTGGGCGAGAGTGACTTCGGCTTGCGCCTGCGGGGCCACGAGTTGATCTATCACGTGGATAAACAAACCCTGACATTTGGAAAACGTTCGGTCCAGGTCAAACCCAGAGAGGGCAGGATCAGACTCCGACTCCTGGTGGATCGCACCTCCATCGAGATCTTTGCCAACCAGGGTGAGGTCTACATGCCCATGCGGTGTGTGCCGAACGAGGCAGACACCCGTGAGATCGCGTTCTTCAGCGAGGGCCCTGTGACCGTGCAGCGGCTGGCCGTGTTTGAGCTGAACTCCATCTGGCCCTGACCGGCCAAGGCAGTGGTGTGGATAGCTGCAAGGCCTCCCCATTTTGGCCTTGATTTCGCGGTCGATTCCCTGATAATGAGACATCAACGTGAAGTCCAGAACCGGATCCTGTCTGGATCTGTCAAACACGCACTCTATTGAAAAGGATGTGTCCAATGTCTTACACGGGAAAGATGCTTAGAGTCGACCTCACCACCGGGACCCTCACCACTGAAGCCCTGCCCATGGACCTTGCCAGGCAGTATCTCGGTGGACGCGGTCTGGCCACCAAACTGTTCTGCGATGAGGTCGATCCCACGGTGGATGCCCTGTCCCCGGACAACAAATTGATCATGGCCACAGGGCCGCTGACTGGTACGTCGGCCCCGACCGGCGGGCGATACATGGTGGTGACCAAGAGTCCCCTGACCGGGGCCATTGCCTCCAGCAATTCAGGCGGCTTCTTTGGGTCCAAGCTGAAGGATGCAGGATTTGACATCATCATTTTCGAAGGCAAGGCATCCAAGCCTGTGTATCTCAAGATTTCAAAGGAGGGCCCGAACTTGGTGGATGCAGCCGTGGTATGGGGCCAGGATGTGTACGAGACGACCCGTCTTCTCCTGGATGAGGTGGGTGACAAAAATGCCAAGGTGGCCTGCATTGGCCCGGCCGGTGAACACCTGTCCCTGATTGCCTCTGTGATGAACGACAAGGCCCGTGCTGCAGGGCGCTCCGGTGTGGGGGCTGTGATGGGCAGCAAGAACCTCAAGGCCGTGATTGTGTCTGCGGATCGCAACAAGCCCGTGGTCGCGGATGAAGAGGCGTTCAAGGCCGTGGTCAAGGTGTGTCAGGCCAAGATCAAGGAAGATGCCGTGACCAGCCAGGGACTGCCGACCTACGGCACCAAGGTGCTGGACAATATCATCAATTCGAGCGGCATGTACCCCACGAACAACTTTCAGTTGTGTATGTTTAAGGATGTCGGCGAGGTCAGCGGCGAGGCCCTGGTGGAAAAGGGGTATCTCAAGAAACGCAAGGCCTGCTTTGGCTGCCCCATCGGGTGTGGACGTGACGTGGAACTGCCCAACGGCAAGAAAGGCGAGGGCCCGGAGTATGAATCCGGATGGTCCCTGGGTGCTGCGTGTGGTGTCAGCGATCTGATTGCCATCAGTGAAGCGAATTTCATGTGCAATGAACTGGGCCTGGATACGATCTCTGCGGGTGTCACCATCGCGGCTGCCATGGAGCTCTACGAAAAGGGCTTTCTGCCCAAGGAAGACCTGGAAAAGGGGCCTGAATTGAGATTTGGCAGTTCAGAAGCCCTTGGCTACTATATCAAGGCCATGGGCACGAATCAGGGCATTCTCGGTAAAAAAATGGCACAGGGTGCCTATCGTCTGGCAGACAGCTACGGCCATCCGGAACTGGCCATGTGCGTGAAGAAGCAGGAACTGCCGGCCTACGATCCTCGCGGTGTCCAGGGACAGGGCCTGGCCTATGCCACGCAGAATCGAGGCGGATGTCACGTGCGCGGGTACCTGATTGCCCCGGAGATCCTGGCCCATCCCCAGGCCATCGATCCTCAGGAACTGGAGAGCAAACCCACCTGGGTCAAGGCCTTTCAGGATTTGACCGCCGTGATCGATTCGTGCGGGCTCTGTCTGTTCAGCTCCTTTGCCCTGGGTGCTGAGGTGTACAATGACCTGATCAATGCAGCCACGGGTTCCACCAACTCGGTGGATGACCTCATGACCATTGGCGACAGGATCTGGAATCTGGAAAAGCTGTTTAACATCAAGGCCGGGTTGACAGCCGCAGATGACACCCTGCCCAAACGACTGCTGGAAGAGCCGCTCACAGAAGGTCCCAACAAAGGCCAGGTGCATCATCTGGATCAATTGCTGCCGCCCTACTACAAATTGCGCGGCTGGGATACGAAAGGCATTCCCACGCAGGAAAAACTGCTGGCACTGGGGTTAGGGTGATTATCAGGGTTCATTTTTATGCCATGCTGAGAATGACGACCGGTGTGTCGTCTGTGGAGGTGGAGACAGATGGCCCGATCACCATGCGTCAACTGATTGACCTGGCTTGCCAGAAAACCCGGCCCCAGCTGAAAGGAGATCTGCTGGAAGGACCGCAGATCAAAAAGGGGACCCTCCTCCTGGTGGATGGGCGAAATGTGCTGTTTCTCGATGGGCTAGATACCATGGTCCAAGGCGACCAGGTGATCGCCTTTTTTCCCCCGGGAGGGGGTGGCTGATGCAGCAGTATGCCAGACATGCCCAACTGTTCACAAAAGAACAGTTTGTTCGTATTCAACAGACACGTGTGTTGGTGGCCGGCGCAGGCGGTCTGGGCAGTACAGTGCTGCAGCTCTTGACACGCTATGGGTTTGGTGAAATCCATATCTACGACGACGGCATTCTGGACCCGCCGGACTTGAACCGACAGATCCTCTATACGCGCCGAGATCTCGGGTTGCCTAAGGCTGACTGCGCACAAAAGCTGCTTGAAGCGATCAATCCTGATGTGACGATCGTGGCACATGCCGAAAGGCTGACCGGAGAATCCGTCGTGCCGGAGGTCGATATGGTAGTGGACTGTCTGGACAATTTTGCAGGACGTCTGGTCCTGGAGGCACTCTTTTTCAATCGCCTTATCCCCATCATCCACGGCGGTGCCTCTGCCTTTTTTGGCCAGGTCACGACACTGGTGCCCGGGAAGACGCCGCCCCTGTCGGAAATTTACGGGCGCCGCAACATGGAGGACATGCCCGGTGTCCCCAAGGACATCTATCCCCCCGTGGTCACGGCCGTGGCCTCGGTGCAGGCCTCAGAGGCCGTCAAGCTGGCCTGCGGCCTGACCGACAGTCTGCTGCTCAACAGGATCCAGATCATCGACCTGCTCACCAATTCGTTTGATGTCACAGAGATCAGATAGAATGTCAGCGTTCAGTCTCATTGTGACGTTTGGACGAGTTGATGGATTCTCTCGGTGTAACGCTGCCAGTAGGCCTTGTCCTTCTTGGGGACGCTTCGAGGGGCATAGATTTTGACGATCGCTGCTTTACGGCCATGTTCAACGGCATCGGCTACGGCACGCTGGAATGCCTCAGACCTTTGTTTCTGAGCTTCCACAATGTCGTTATACTGCGATTGGTACTGCTCGTACTGTGTCTGCAGCTGGCGATACACGTCCGAGTCTTCTGCCACCTTCTTCAATTCAGTCTGGAAATAGATTTCCATGGAGCAGGGACATGAGGCAGTTTTGGGCCTGTGTCAGGGTCTGGGCAGCCAGCATCTGTTCAAGACACCGTTGCTGTCTTGGTGTGACACAGAGGGGTTGCGTGACGTTGAAGTTTTTGACGTGCAGGGTGTGTTCGATCAGGGCGAGGAGGTCGTTCAGGCCGGTTTGGTTTTTGGCACTGAGGGAGATCGCGTTTGTGGGGTCCAGGGGCAGGTCATTGAGATTGAGCTGGCCGGCCAGGTCAGATTTGTTGAGGACTGCAAGGCAGGGGACATTCGGAAGCTGGCCCAGCCAGTGCGATTCGATTTGTGTCGCTGGCTGGTGGCTGTCCAGCACGAGCAGGATGAGGTCCGCCCGGTTGAGTACGGACAGGCTGCGGTGCTGAAATGTCTCATCCAAATCATTTTGCTGGAGCACTGTGTCCAGTCCGGCCGTGTCGATGAGATGCAGGGCGAGGCGTTCGGTGCGACAGTCGGCCTCGACCCAGTCACGTGTGGTGCCTCTGATGTCCGTGACAATGGCCGCATCCTGGCCGGACAGGCTGTTGAGCAGTGTGCTCTTGCCCGAATTGGGCGGGCCGACCAGCGCGATTGTAACGCCGTTCAGAATGGCGTGGGTGATTCGACTTTGCTCGAGGATGGTCCGGCACTCGCTGAGCAGGTCTTCAAGTGTGTTGTGTGTCTCTTGTGCCCAGGCCGCCAGACCGCTCTGTGTCTGGTGATTCAATAGGTGTGCACCGAGCAGGGTCTTGCAGTGAGTCAGTGCCAGATAGGCCTCCTGTTGACAGCGCGATTGATGCCGGCCGGCCAGTTGTCTGGCCCGGATGGCCCGGGGCGTGGTCAGGGTGATGCCATGCCGTTTGAGCAGGGCCATGGTTGCCTGCGCGATCAATGGATTGCCGTGACAATGCAGTGCCAGATGATCCTGACCTTCACAGCCCAGGGTGATCTGATCAATGGGGCGGTTGTGGTCGTGGAGTGTACCTACCAGGATCGAGCCGACTTGAAAGTCAAGTGGCTTGGCGCCATAGGGTGTGAACACCTTCGTGAGGACATCGAATGCTTGAGGGCCATGCACTTCCACCGTGGCAATGGCGCTGGTGCCTGAGCCTGTCATGAGGGCGGCCAGGGTTTGCATGGCAGTTTACCGTTGTTCTTCCAGGTGTTTCTTGTAGGCCAGGACAATCCCCTTGATGACCATGTGAGGTACATAGGAATCAATGAATTCACAGTCCTGGTGAATGATCTGAGCGCCTGATCCCGTGATCACGGTTTGCGGCCAGGTGCCGAGTTTTTCAGCAAACCGGCGGACAACTTCCTGCAATGCGCCGACCGCGCTGAAATAGAGGCCGCAGTTGATGGCGTCCTGTGTATTCTTGCCCAACGGCTCGGACGGACGCGACACCGTGACTCTGGGGAGCTTCGCAGTATGGTCCTTGAGGCTCTGTGCTGCCAGATCAAAGCCCGGGAAGATGACGCCGCCCTGGAACACGCCCTGGGCGTCCACCATGTCAATGGTCACGGCCGTGCCGAAGTCGGCCACGACCACCGCATTTTCTGCCACGGCATAGGCTGCGGCAGCCGCGATCAAACGGTCTGTGCCGATGGTGTTCGGGGCGTCGACCCAGGCGGCGATGGGGAGCTCAATGTCTTCGCCTATGAGGTAGATGCGTTCGTCCAGTGCGTCGCGTACGAGCCGCCTGAACGTGTCTGTCCTCTCCGGGTGAACACTGCTGACAACGATCACACCGTCCCGTTTGCCTTCTGCCGAAGAAGCCACAGGGGGACATTGATCCCAGGCGGCTGACAGGGCCGCCCTCACTTTGGCCGTGTCCTTGCCAGGGACAGAGTCAATGGAGACCTGTTCATCGTGCATAAAGAGGCCCATGTGGAGGTTGGTGTTGCCAATATCTACGGCAATAATGTTCATGGCATTATTCCTCGTTGAGTTGTTGCCACAGGGATTCGTTGAGTTCGCGGATGCCCTGGCCAGTGACAGCCGAGATGCAGTGCACGGCCTTGCCCAGACGGGATTTGATGTCCTGGACTCTGTCGGAGTCTGGGGCCAGATCCATTTTGTTGAGCACAATGACCTCGGGCTTGGCCGCGAGGATCGGACTGTACTGATCCAGTTCGTGTCTCAGGGTAAGATAGTTGTCGACCGGGTCAGATCCGTCTATGGGCTGGGAATCAAGGACATGGGCCAGCACACTGGTGCGTTCAATATGACGCAGGAAATCGAGGCCCAGGCCCACACCGTCATGGGCGCCTTCAATGATGCCCGGAATGTCTGCCATCACGAATCTTCGAAAATCGCTCAGTTCCACAATGCCCAGCACGGGTTCCAATGTGGTAAAGGGATAGTCTGCGATCTTGGGACGCGCCGCAGAACAACGTGAGACCAGGGTGCTCTTGCCCGCATTGGGCATACCCAGCAGTCCCACATCAGCAATGAGTTTGAGTTCCAGGCGAAGGTTTCTTGACTGGCCGATTTTTCCCTCGGTCGCAAACCTGGGAGTCTGGCGGGTGGGGCCTGCAAAGCGTTTGTTGCCCTTGCCACCCTTGCCGCCCTTGCAGACTCTGACTTTGACGCCCACGTCGGTGAGGTCCTTGATCATCAGGTCTTCCAGATCCATGTCAAAAAGCAGGGTGCCAACCGGCACACGAACGATCAGATCTTCGCCATCTGATCCGTGTTTGTTGGATCCTTCACCCGGCAGTCCATTCTTGGCAATCCAGTGCTGTTTGCCATTAAAATCGATCAGGGTGTCGAGGTCGTCCACAGCCACAAAGTAGACATGGCCGCCATACCCGCCGTCGCCGCCGTCCGGACCGCCCTTGGGGATAAATTTTTCCCGCCGGAAGCTCACGCAACCGTGGCCACCGTCACCTGCCTTAACGTAGATTTTTGCTTGATCAAAAAACATAATGATACGCTTTAATCGGATACTACAAAAAAAGGATGGTCTCGGACCATCCTTATAGCAACTCAGTTGTACTGCCTCAGCCGTTTCAATTATTGAACGTGGACCTTGCGACCCACGAACGTCACCTTGCCTTCGGCTGTGGCAAACAGGGTGTAATCCTTGCCCATGCGGACATTGTTGCCAGCAAAGAATTTGGTCCCGCATTGTCTGACGATGATGCATCCAGACTTGGCAGCCTGACCACCGTACATCTTGACGCCTCTGAACTGAGGATTACTGTCTCTGCCGTTTCTTGTAGATCCTTGACCTTTTTTATGAGCCATATTCTTTCAACCTCGAGTATTTGTGCTTCTTGCGAATATAGAAAACCGGTATTTTAGCGATCCACTGGGAAGGTGTCCAGGGAAAAGTTTTAAATCTATGAGACATGTCCGAATATGAATCCCATCCGCAGGCTCATTTCAGTGAGAATCCGGGTACAAATCGGCATTCCAGGTTGCCAAACGGCATTGTATCGACGACAATTCAGTGTGTTGAAATGAAAACAAGGGTTATTTAGGAGTCGAGTTCATGAAGGTAGTTGCATTTAATGGGTCACCCAGGCCGGATGGCAATACTCAGCAGATGATCGAAAAAGTCTTCGAAGTGCTCCGGGCCAAGGGGATTGAGTGTGAGCGTGTGGACATTGCGAGAAAACCGCTGCGCGGGTGTACGGCCTGCTATGGGTGCACCAAGAACGGGGGCACCTGTGTGCTGGATGATGAACTCAATGACTGGTTTGACCTGGCCTCCAAGGCAGATGCGGTCCTCATTGGGTCTCCGACCTACTTTGCCAATGTGACTGCAGAGACCAAAGCGTTTCTGGACAGGGTGGGCTTTCTGGCCCGTGTGACCGGGGCCTTGATTAGAAAACCCCTGGCCGGTATCGTGGCTGTCAGGCGGGGCGGCGCTGTGCCCACCGTGGATGCCATCAACCATATGGGCCTCATCAATCAGATGCTGATCGTGGGGTCCACCTACTGGAATTTTGCAGTGGGTATGGACAAGGGCGACTGCCTGGAAGACCAGGAAGGTATGAAGAACATGGAAAACCTGGGTGAAAACCTGGCCTGGCTGCTTGAAAAGCTGAACACTTAGGTGTTCAGATTTTTGGCTATTGGCTATTGGCTATTAGCAGTCCAACAACCAACAACCAACAACCAACAACCAACAACCAACAACTATCCTAGAGCCACATCCAGGACCATCATGACCACAAATCCAAGCATGACGCCGGCTGTGGACAGGTGCACATTGCCTTTCCTTTGGGATTCAGGGATCACCTCTTCAGCCACCACAAAGATCATGGCGCCAGCCGCGAAGCTCAGGGCATAGGGCAGCAGGGGCCGGACATAGATCACGGCAATGGCCCCCAGTACGCCTGAAATCGGCTCTACCATACCTGATAACTGGCCATACCAGAAACTCTTGAGCCTGCTCATGCCTTCGCGTCGAAGCGGTATGGACACTGCCAGGCCTTCGGGGAAGTTCTGAATGCCGATGCCCAAGGCCAGGGCCGCGGCCCCGGCAAAGGAGGCCCCTGGCAGATCATAGGCCAGGGTGCCAAAGGCCACGCCCACTGCAAGCCCTTCCGGAATGTTGTGCAGGGTAATGGCCAGGACCAAAAGGGTACTTCGGTGCCATGAGGTCTTGATGCCCTCGGCCTCTGCCATGGGGTAGCCTATGTGCAGGTGAGGCAGTACTTTATCAATACCTCGAAGGAAAAAACCGCCCAGCAGGAAGCCCACTGCCGCAGGTACCCACGCGATCTGGCCCTGCGCCTCTGCCATTTCGATGCCGGGTGCCAGCAGGGACCAGAAGCTCGCGGCAATCATCACGCCGCCGGCAAAGGCCAGCATAAAGTCCAGGACCTTCTGGTTGATCGTCTTGGCGAAAAATACCACGCTTGCACCCAGAGCTGTGACGCCCCAGGTAAAGCAGGTGGCAATAAGGGCCTGTACAATGGGATTTAGGTCTTTCATCCAGTTAAACATGACTTGTCTCCATAGGGTCTATTTCTTTAGGTGATTATAGTTATATTGCACAGTAAGTCAACGGGGATTTAGGTATTTATGGTCAAAGGTAAGTTTTGTGGGTTGAGGGATAAAAGCTCGCACCTACAGATGAAGGGAAGTTGATTGTTGCGTCCGGACCCTGTAAAGTCTTGGGGATTATGATTCCATCAACCCTGGACCTGTGACCATGAAAAAAATCTGTTTTTATGAGGCATTTGAAGAAGAGGCCGAGGCCTTGAAGTTCTATTTGGGCGACCACGTGGATGCCATGTTTACAGACCGGACGATCCAGGAATCCGGTCACACGGATTTGCCTGCGGCCTTGATCAGTACACGGACCCAGTCCGTGTTTCCGGATGCCTGGGCCGGATCCTTGGCGGGTATTCTGACACGCAGTACGGGCTATGACCACATCCTGGCCTACAGGGAGCGCACCGGTGTGCCTGTGCCTGCCGGGTATCTGCCTTTGTATTGTCACCGGGCCGTGGCTGAGCAGGCCATGCTCCTGTGGATGGCCCTGCTTCGGAAACTATCTGTTCAGCAGCGACAGTTTCACACATTTCGCCGGGATGGGTTGACCGGGCAGGAGTGTCAGGCCAAAAGGCTCCTGGTGGTCGGCGTGGGGAACATTGGCAGTGAGGTCTGTCGGATCGGCACGGGCCTGGATATGGTCGTGCGCGGCGTGGACCTCGACCCCCGCTACGAGGGCGTGACCTATTGTGAGATTGACGAGGGACTTCCCTGGGCAGACATTGTGGTCTGTGCCATGAACCTGACAGAGATCAACCGAGGCTATTTTTGTTATGAGCGGTTGTTACAGGCTCGACCGGGTGTGGTGTTTGTCAATGTGGCACGGGGGGAACTGTCCCCAACCACGGGTCTATTACGCCTGATGGAAGAGGGACATCTCAGCGGGCTTGGCCTGGACGCGTATGATCATGAAAGCGCCCTGGCCGTGGCCCTGCGCACGGGCCGACCGAGTGAGGATGAGCAGGTGGCAGCCGCACTGGCCCTGGCCAAAAGGGACCACGTGATTTTTACACCGCACAACGCCTTTAATACGGTGGAGGCTGTGGCCCGAAAATCAGAGCAGAGCATTCAGCAGATGCGACATTTCCTGGAGCGCGGCGAGTTTCTCTGGCCAGTCCCGTGACCTATCGCGTAAGATACACCCATGACGGACAACGCCTGCCCACACAAGACCTACCAGACCTATGCCACCTGTGGCTGGGTCGTGTATGCGCATCAGGCGTATCCCAGGGCGATCACTGATCTGGCGGTGACTGTCCCGGACACCGTGACACTTGACCCGGTAGAGGCCTCGCCCTATGCCCGGGTCGTCACAGGTCAGGTGGAAGCCGACGGCACCTCTTACAGTGTGTATGTCAAGCAGTATCTGTATCGATCCGTTGTGGACAGGCTCAAGCACCTGATCCGCCCGGGACGTGCCATGCGCAACCATACCGCTTCGGTGATGCTCACGCGACATGGATTCCTCTGTCCGGTCGTCATTGCCACGGCCTGTTACCGTCCCTGGGGTGCCGGCGTGCCGGGCCTGCGGGCGATGCCCTTTTGTCTGGCCAGTACCACGGTGACCGTGACCGTGACCCATGCCATGCCCATGGATCAGTACTTTTCTCGACTTACCGACACAGACCGCAGGCATGCCTTCCTTGCGGCCCTGGGCCGGGAGATCGGGCGTCTCCACGGTTGTCGCATCTTTCACGGTGATCTGCGTGTTGGCAATGTACTTATCGAGGAAGCAGGGGACACCTGGCGTTTCTGGCTGCTCGACAACGAGCGCACCTGTCGATTTATCCGTCTGCCTCAAAGATATCGTGTTAAAAACCTGGTGCAGATCCACCTCTTTGTCACGCCCCTCACGCGCACTGACCGCTGGCGATTCTTCCGGGCGTACTGCGATGTCACAGGCATGGGCGTCCCTCGGCAGAAGACCCTGGCCAGACAGGTGATGGAGAGAACCCGACAAAGGGAACAGGCCTCACCTCAGCGCAGACCCTGTGAGGCCCTCGGAAATACTTGCAGATAAAGGGAGAGTCGGTACAATTGATCTTGAAGCCGGACACCCTGGGATGAACAGGACAGAGTCTGGATGTTTTTTTTGTTGTGAGAATGAACGGAGATGGTATGACTCACGGAGCAAGGATTGAATCGGTTGTCAGGATGTGCGCTCTGAGTGTGGCAGTGACCGGTCTGTTGGGATGTCAACATGCCCAGTGGCAGAGTCGGCTCAAAACCGAACTGCCGGCCATGGGACACCGAAACTGGATTGTGGTGGCTGATTCTGCCTACCCCAAACAGAGTGCCTCGGGCATTGAAACCCTGGTGACAGGGGATGATCAGATTGACGTGCTGCAGACCGTGCTGGAGACCCTCGGAAAAACCTCGCATGTTCGCCCTGTGGTGATGTTGGACCAGGAACTCGACAGTGTGCCTGAATCAGGGGCCCCGGGTATCACGGCCTACCGGGCCCGTCTTGCGGATCTGCTTAAGGGCAAATCAGTCGAGGTCAAGCCCCATGAAGCCATCATTGCAGATCTGGATGAGGCGTCTCAGATGTTCAATGTGCTGCTGCTCAAGACCTCCATGACATTGCCCTACACGTCGGTGTTTATCCGGCTGGACTGCGCCTACTGGGATGCGGACCGGGAAACCCGTTTGAGACGGGCCCTGGAACAGGTCGTCAGATAAGCGATGATCAAACGTTCGCATCCAGGGTCAGCCATGGGTGTCTATCGCTTTTCGACTTCACCGGTCATGGGGACAAACCGAACGGGGAGGATGGTCTCACGGCGGATCTCACCGTCTGACTGCTTGGTGATCAGGATCAGATATTGGAATCCCTGGCTGTCTTCCTCCGGCAGGATCATGCGGCCATTGATTTTGAGCTGTTCCAGCAGAGGGGGCGGGATGCGTCCGGCAGCGGCTGTGCCGATGATCGCATCAAATGGGGCGTGCTCCGGCCACCCGAAAAAACCGTCGCCTGCCTTGACATGAGTGTTGCCATACCCCAATGCCTTGAGGCGCTTGGCCGCGGATTCAGCCAGGGGCTTGATGATTTCTACGCTGTATACCTCTCTGGCAATCTCTGCACACACGGCGGCCTGGTAGCCGGAGCCGGTACCGATCTCGAGGACACGGTCATTGGGGTCAAGTGTCAGGGCCTCTGTCATGAACGCCACAATGTAGGGTTGACTGATCGTCTGGTTGTGGTCAATGGGCAGGGGGTGGTCTGCATAGGCCTGGGCCTGATACTGCGGCAGGACAAAGGCGTGGCGAGGCACTGCATTCATGGCTGCCAGGACATTGGGATCACGAACACCTCTGAGTTTGATCTGATTGTTGACCATCTTCTCTCGTTCCTGGATGCGTTCTCCGAACGCGGGATGCTGTCTGTTCTCTGGTGCGGTGTTGCTCGGCACGGCCTGGTTTGGATCTGAGGCCTGGGCAGACGTTTTTCCGGATACAACGAGGCCTGGTTGAGTCCGAGGGGGCAGGGAATCCTGGTAATGTTCCTGAGCGATCAAAAGAATGATCCACATGCCCAGGCCAAGCAACAACAACGTGGACACACGCTGTACCGAAGTGTCAGTGTGCTGCAAACGCATCGGTTTTGTCTCCAGAAGCCCCTGGATCTGCACTCCATTTTATCGCGTCCAGTTTTTCAGTCCAGTCTGTTTTGGGGTAGAGCACAGTTTTTTCTCCAGGTTGACTTGATCAGGGGGGCAGGTATAATCCTGTTTTTCTGATCTGGACAACAGACGGCTTTCTGGAGATATGGATATGATGCGTTTTAGACTGCGTATTTTGGAGTGTCTGGTCATTGTGGTGCTGTGCAGTCCGTTAGGGACAGCTCAGGATCTGGCGGCCTTTGAGGCGAAGGTCACGGAATTTTCCCTGGACAACGGTCTGATGTTTATTGTGCTGGAACGCCATGAGGCGCCTGTGGTGACGTGTTTGACCATGGCGGATGTGGGATCAGTGGATGAGGCCAGGGGTCGTACCGGTCTTGCGCACCTGTTTGAGCACATGGCATTCAAGGGGACACGGTCCATAGGCACCCGCGATTACAGGGCTGAAAAAGTGGTTTTGGCTGAGCAGGATCGCGTGTTCGAGGCCCTGCGTCTGGCGCGGGCACAGCCAGTGCCTGATGCGAATCGTGTGGCAGATCTTGAATCACAGTTTCAGGCGCTGGAGCAGGAATCACAGTCGCTGCTGGTGCATGACGAGTTTGACGAGGTGATGCAGCGACAGGGCGGTCATGGACTCAATGCGAGCACGAGTTTTGATCAGACAACCTATTTTGTGAGTCTGCCTTCGAACAAGCTGGAATTGTGGATGTCCATGGAATCGGATCGATTTCTGGAGCCGGTGCTGCGGGAGTTTTACAAGGAAAAGAATGTGGTCATGGAGGAACGCCGCATGCGTGTGGAGAGCGAACCCGTGGGGCGGTTGCTGGAGGAGTTCCAGGCCATGTGTTATCTGGCCCATCCCTATGGCACTCAGATTGTCGGATACATGAGTGACCTGGAGGCCCTGTCCAGGTCTGATGGTGAGGCATTTTTTACCCAGTTCTACTGCCCGAGTAATCTCACGGTGGCCATTGTGGGTGATGTGGATCCTGCCCAGGTCAAGGCCATGGCGCAGACCTATTTCGGTCGCATTCCGAGTGGGCCCAAACCCGCCCCTGTGCATACGACCGAGCCGGAACAGTTGGCCCAGCGCACCGTGGTGCTTGAGGATATGGCACAGCCTCTGGTGCTGATCGGGTATCACAAGGGCAGTATCCTTCACCCGGATGATGCGGTGTTCGATGCAATCACCGATATTCTGGGGGAAGGCCGTACGAGTCGTTTGTACAGGGCCCTGGTTCGCGATTCGCAGGTGGCCATGTATGCATCGGCGTTTCCCGGATTGGCAGGGGACAAGTATCCCGGGTTGTTTGTGTTTTACGCGTATCCTGCCCAGGGGCAGACCAATGAGGACTGTCTCAAGGCCATTGATGCGGAAATTACCCGGTTAAAAGAAACGCTGGTCGCGCCCGAGGAACTGAAAAAAGCCAAGACCCGTGCACGCGGAGATTTGATTCGCTCTCTGGCGTCCAATGAGGGGCTGGCGCAGAGGCTGGCCCTGTTTCAGAGTGTCACGGGCGATTGGCGTACGCTGTTCAAGCAGTTGGAAGCCATCGATCGTGTGACTGCTGAGGACATTCAGCGTGTGGCTCAGGAGACCTTTGTGGCCACCCATCGGACAGTGGGCATGATCAAAACGGCTCAGGTGAATTAACAGAGCGACTTTCTTTGAGGATTCCTATGAAAACGGTTGTTCAATATATGGCAGTGTTGTGGATTGTCGCGGGGCTGATGGGGTGCGGCGTTGAGCAGGGGGGCAGGCCTTATCAGGATCTGACATATCCCGAGCTTCGCGATGTGGCCCTGCCTGCAGTGCAGCGGGTGACGCTTCCCAATGGCATGCGGTTGCTGCTGCTGGAGGACCATGAGCTGCCTCTGGTTGAAATGTCCTGCCGCATGCGTGTGGGATCGATCTATGAGCCGGCTGACAAGACTGGCCTGGCCGAGATCATGGGAGAGGTCATGCGCACAGGGGGTACCGAGTCTCGGACCGGCGATGATCTGGATGAACTGCTGGAGATGAATGCGGCCTCTGTGGAATGCGGGATCAATCTCGATTCGGGCTATGCGTCTGCCTCGAGTTTGAAAGAGGATGTGGATCTGGTGCTGGGGGTACTGGCCGATGTGTTGATGCACCCTGCATTTCCTGAAGACAAACTCCAGTTGGCCAGGATGCAGTACCATAGCGTGATTGCCAGGCGAAATGACAGCGCCGGAGACATTGCATCACGCGAGTTCAAAAAGTTGATTTATGGTGCTGATAGTGTGTATGCACGTGAGATGGAGCATGCCACGCTTGATGCGATCACCTGTGAGGATCTGAAGACATTTCACTCGCGATTCTACGGGCCAAACCGCATGATCCTCGGCGTGTGGGGTGATTTTGACTCAAAGGAAATGGTCAAGAAGATTGCCGATGCCTTTGCCGGTTGGACGCCTGTGACACAGACCCTGCCTGAGGTCAAGACTGTGCAATACGACTATCCCAGTACTGTCAATCTGGTTGAGAAGACAGATATCAATCAGTCGAACATCTATCTGGGACATATTGGGGGGCGCATGGATGACCCGGATTACTTTGCCCTGGTGGTCATGAACCGCATCCTGGGGGGCGGATTTACAGGCCGATTGTTCAAGAATGTGCGTGCCAGGGCGGGCTTGGCCTATTCTGTGTTTGGCCGGTATTCAGCGAATTATGATTATCCTGGGCTCATGTTTGTGGGGTGCCAGACGCAGTCAGGCAGTACGGTCAAGGCGATCAGGGGCATGGTCCACGAGTTGGAGCAGATGGTCACAGAGAAGGCCACGCCAGAGGAACTGGCCATTGCCAAGGAAAGCTATCTGAATACCTTCGTATTTAATTTTGACACGACCGAAGAGGTGGTGAGTCGGTTGATGACCTATGACTACTATGGCTACCCGGAGGATTTCCTGCAAAAGACAAAACAGGCGGTTGAGCAGGTGAGTGTGGATGACGTATTTCGCGCGGCCAAAAAACATCTGCATCCCGATGAAGTGCAGATTCTGGTGGTGGGTCGATCCGAAGATTTTGATGAGTCACTATCCGCACTCGGACCGGAGGTCAGAGCATTGGATATTACGATTCCAGGACCAGATTCCTGAGGGAATTCTAGCGAGCCATGACCTGAATGGTCACCTCTGCGACGGGTACATCGCTCTGACCACCCATGAGTAATTGTGTCAGAAGGTTGGCGCCAGCCACGCAGATCTGGACCTTGGTGGTGCCTTGCTCCAGAATACCGGGCGTTATTGTGGCGGACCATTTGCCCTGGGCTTCGCTGATTGCCTTGGCTGAGACTCGCAATTGAGCCTTGAAATTGCAGTCTACTTCGATATCACGGCATCCTTTGAAATTTTTAAAGGGGTCGCCAGAGGTTTCGTCCGGAAGCACTTTTATGGGGCCTGTATTTCGGAGTTGAATATACTGTCCGATATCCAAGACTGCCACCATGTTGCCCAATGTCGCACCACTGGCTGCAAGAGACACGGTCGGGGCCAGAAGAATGAGGCTCAATAGGTATATTGTCAGGCGTTTATGCATTTTAGACCCTCCTTTTATGAGCACAAACTTTAGATTGTGCAAATGTATGGGGTGGACTTTATAAATATTATTATTATAATCTTATACCATATCGCCTCATAATCCAAGCAACTTCAATTGGTGTTACGTTAAAATAGAGAATCTTGTTCGGAGTGAGGGCTGTGGAGAGAATGATTCCTGACTTGCCGGTACAACTGACAAACTGCACTATTTATGGCAAAAGAGACATATCAGCCCAAAAAGTTTAAACGTTCAAGATACCTTCGTGCCAGGTGGATTCGTCGGCTTTGGGGTCTACTCGTCGTCATCGTCATCTATGTTCTGATCACACAGAGTCTGGACCGTCTGGATGATACCCCGGGATGGGCCCGTGTTTCATTCCCTCTCTTTGCGGTCCAGGGGGCCTCCTATGTGGTGGATGTGAGATACTTCGATTTGCCAAAAAATTCCAGTATCAGGGCGAAAATGACAATGGTGGGTCAGGAATTCCAGTCTCTGGGGGGATTGAACGTTGAACAGGAAGTGTACAAGACGCGGGGAACTGTGATGTTCCCCTTCCCCATGCCGAACGATCCCAATGCCTCGTTCATTGATTTTACCATAACCTGTGATGATCTGTCGAAGAGCCAGGGCACTGAGCCAAAGTCTGAGATCAGGTCTGGCAGAATCGCCATCCTTCCTCCTGACCATGCCATGGTGCTGCGTGCCTATAATCGACCCGGATGGCAAAACGTCATGGCCGATGCCATCAAGGGAGGATACTGGAGCACAAATCGTGGCGATCCCACTGTGATCGGGTGGTCGATCACTGTGTTTTATGCGGTTGCAGCCTTGGCGTGTTTGTATTGTACTGGATTTTGCGATTCCCGGCGAAGCGTGCCGATCAGTCTCGTCTATGCCTGGTTCTGGTGGATGATGCTGGGTCTTGTGGTAATGATGGGGATTAACAAACAGCTTGATGTGCAACTGCTTCTGGCTGATATTGGCAGGGCCTTTACAAAACACCTGGGGTGGTATGGCCAGAGAAAGCCGGTTCAGATTCGAGTCCTGGCATTTGGGGCCTGCGTTTGCCTGGCCTGTCTGCTGGAGGTGGGGCACAAGCTCAAACGTGCGCCGAAGAGTACCTGGCTGGCCTTGTTCGGTATCCTTCTTCTGGGTGTCAATGTGTTGATCCATCTGGTTTCACTGCACTTGATTGAAGGCGTTCTTGCCTATTCATTGGCGGGATTGTCCGTGGGAAATGGACTGGAAATAGTATGCATCCTGTGGATCTTGATTTCAGCTCTGGTCTATAATCGCGCACAGCGCGATAGAGTCTGCTATATCATCCAATAGTCCTGCTTTTTACAATCTCATTGACCTGCCCCGTGCGGGCCGTTAATATGTGACGGTTTGCCCAGCGCAGATTGTATGTCATTCAATCTCTCTAAGCTTGCATGGGCATGCTAACTGGCGTTCAGGGTGGGAATACACCCAAGGCTTTTGGAGACACAAAAAACCATGAATTCATGTATAGTCGGCCTCCAATGGGGCGATGAAGGTAAAGGTAAGGTGGTTGATATCCTTGCCGAGAGTAGTGACATTGTGGTGCGCTACGCAGGCGGTGCCAATGCCGGGCATACCGTGGTCGTGGGGGACAAAAAGTTTGCCCTGCACCTCATGCCCAGCGGTGCCGTGCGGGAAGGCGTGACATGTGTCATTGCCAATGCGGTGGTGCTGGATCCGGAAGTGATCATCGGCGAGGTCGAGGGGCTGGCCGAACGCGGGATCGATCTTTCCGGCAGGCTCTGGATCAGCGAAAACGCCCATGTGGTCCTGGATTATCACAAGCTGGAAGACCAGCTGCGTGAAGACGCCCTGGGCAAAAACAAAATCGGCACCACGATTCGCGGGATTGGCCCCTGCTATGCAGACAAGGTTGGCCGAAGTTTTGCCGTTCGTATGGGTGATTTCCGCGATCTGAAAGTGTTGAAGGAAAAGCTCGAGCGTATCTTGCCTTACAAGAATAAACTTCTGGGTGCCCTGTACGGCGCAGATCCCATGGATGTGGATCCCATTATTGAAAAGTGCAGGGAGTATGCTGAAAAGCTGTGTCCCTTTATCAAGGATACCACCGAATTTCTGCACCTGGCCATTGCGCAGGGTCGTTCGATCCTGTTTGAAGGGGCCCAGGGCACACTCCTGGACCTGGATCACGGTACGTTCCCATATGTGACCAGTTCCAACTCCAGCCTGTTGGGTATGCCGTCAGGCTGTGGTGTGTCCTCCAAGCTCCTGGACCGGGCTGTGGGGATTACCAAGGCCTACACCACGCGCGTGGGTGAGGGGCCGTTCCCCACGGAACAGGACAACGAAACTGGCGATTATATTCGTATCAAGGGGCATGAGTTCGGTACGACCACCGGGCGTCCCAGGCGCTGCGGCTGGTTTGATGCGGTGGCAGTCAAGTATTCGGCCACCATCGGGGCTGTGGACGAGATTGCCATGATGCATCTGGATACCCTGGCCGGTATCAAGGAACTCAAGATCTGCAGGGCGTATCGCGTTGATGGCAATGAAACCACGTTCTTTCCGTGCAATCTGGATCGTTTGTCCAAGGCTGAGCCTGTGTACGATATCATGCCGGGGTGGGACGAGGATCTCAGCAAGGTCAGTCACTTTGACGACCTGCCTCTGACAGCCAAGAATTATGTCAAGCGTATTGAAGAGATTACAGGTAAACCCATCACCGTGATAGGTGTGGGCCCTAAACGCAGTGAGACGATCATACGTTCGTAATTCACCCATGATTGATACAACCCACAAGCTCCAACAGGCGGCGAGCCGTCTGGGCATCAAGCTGGAACAGATGCCCAGGCATCTGGCCATGATCATGGACGGCAATGGACGCTGGGCCAAGGCCAAGGGGCTGGCCAGGGCAGAGGGCCACTGTGAAGGGGCCAAAGCTGCGGAAAACATTGCTCTGTACTGCGCCCGTCTGGGGATGCAGTCCCTGACACTCTACTCTTTTAGCGTGGAAAACTGGAAGCGTCCTCAGGATGAAGTGGAAGGTCTCATGGCACTGTACGAGGAGTATCTCATGAGCATGCGTCCCATGCTCATGAGGGAAAATGTGCGTCTCGTGCATATGGGACGCAGGCAGGGATTGCCGGAAGGCGTGATCAGTGAACTCGACAGGACCATGGATCTCACGCGTGACAATACCGGCATGATCTTTGCCTTTGCCCTGAACTACGGTGGCAGAACCGAGATTGTGGATGCCGTGCGCCATCTTGCGCAGAAGTGCCTGGCCGGGGAACTGGAGGTCGACGAAATTGATGAGGCCTGCTTTGGCCGGCACCTGTATTCGGCCGTGATGCCGGATCCAGACCTCTTGATCCGAACGGCCAATGAAATGCGTGTGAGTAATTTTATGCTGTGGCAGATATCGTACAGCGAGTTTTATGTCACGGACAAATACTGGCCTGATTTTGGTGAGGAAGATTTGGACAAAGCCCTGGTGGCGTATGCCCAGCGAGATCGCCGCTATGGGGCTTTGAGTCAGACGTAGGAGATGGATATGGCAGCGAAGCTGGTGGTGGTAGGTGCAGGGGGACGTATGGGCCAGCGTCTTGTGACTCTGGCTCAGGAGACAGACGGCCTGACGCTGGTCGGGGCGGTGGATGTGGGGGGGCATCCCAAGCAGGGCACGGAGGTGTCGCCCGGTGTCACCCTGTCGGATCAGTTTCCTGAGACGGCCGACATGGTCATTGATTTTTCCCTGCCTGAAGGCACGGACAAGACCCTGGCGTTCTGCGCTGCGCAAAACGCGGGCCTGGTCCTGGGAACCACAGGTCTCAGCGACGCTCAAAAAGACGCCCTCCGGGCCCTATCGCGACAGGTGCCGGTGGCCCAGGCCACGAACATGAGTGTGGGCATGAACACGCTGTTTGCCACGGTGGGCAAGATCGCGAAGATGCTCGGCGAAGACTATGACATCGAAATCGTGGAACAGCACCACCGCTTCAAAAAGGACGCGCCCAGCGGCACGGCCCTGAGTCTGGCCGAAGCCATCTGCAGTGACACAGGTCGCGACATGAGCAGGGATCTGGTCCATGGCCGGGACGGGAAGGAGGCGCTGCGCAAAAAGGGCACCCTCGGCATGCACGCCGTTCGGGCCGGTGACATCGTGGGCATCCACTCGGTGATCTACAGCACACTCGGTGAAACCATCACCATTAACCATACCGCGCACAGCAGAGACACCTTCGTGCGCGGCGCACTTCGAGCCGCCCAGTGGCTGATTGGCAAATCTCCCGGTCTTTATTCCCTGCGCGACGTGCTGGGCATTGAGTAGGCCCTATTCGACTGTTACGCTCTTGGCGAGGTTTCTTGGCTTATCCACGTCATGGCCCCGCAGCACGGCCGCGTGGTAGGCGAGTAGCTGCAGGGGGATCACCGTGAGCAGGGGCTGCAGGATTTCCGGAGCGTCCGGGATGGTGATGAGGTGATCCGCATGTCGTTCAATGGCGGTGTCACCCTCTGTGGCCACCACAATGGTCCTGCCGCCGCGGGCCCTGACTTCTTCGATATTGCCCATGATCTTGTCGTACTGCGGGCCTTCTGTGGCGATAAACACGGCGGGCATGTTGTCGGCAATCAGGGCAATGGGCCCGTGTTTCATTTCTGCGGCGGGGAGGCCTTCTGCATGGATATAGCTGATCTCCTTGAGCTTGAGCGCCCCTTCCAGTGCCACCGGATAATTGAAGCCCCGTCCCAGAAACAGCCAGTTATCCTGGTCGATGTTGGCCTGGGCTATGGACTTGATGTGTTGGGAGGATGCCAGGATCGTTTCGATTTTATCGGGGATCTTGGTCAGTTCATCCACGTAGTAATCGGCCAGATCACTACTGATGTGACGTCTGCGACCCAGTTCAATGGCCAGCATGGTCAGGACAGTCACCTGACCGGTGAAGGCCTTGGTACTGGCGACGCCAATCTCAGGCCCCACGTGCAGATACACACCGGCATCCGTGGTGCGGGCAATGGAAGACCCCACTGAATTGACGATGCCCAGGACATTGGCGCCCCGCCGCTTGGCTTCTTCAATGGCCGATAGGGTGTCCAGAGTTTCACCGGACTGGCTGATGGCCACCACGGTCTCCCGGTCTTCGATGATGGGGTTGCGATACCGGAATTCACTGGCGTACTCAGCTTCCGTGGGAATGCGAGCCAGGTGTTCCATGAGGAATTCCCCCACGAGACAGGCGTGGAAGGCCGTGCCGCAGGCTGTGAACAGAAATTTTCTCGTGCGCGTCAATTCCCTGAGTATGTGGGTGAGACCGCCGAGTTTGATGCAGTGCTCGTGTCTGTCAATTCGGCCTTGCATACACATTTTCAGGGTCTGGGGCTGCTCAAAGATTTCCTTGAGCATGTGGTGCTCAAAACCGCCCAGTTCGATCTGCTCCAGGGAGAACTCGATTTCCTTGAGTTTTTTGCTGATGGCCACATTGTCAATGGTCTTGGTTTGGAAGCCCTCTGGGGTGATGCACACCATTTCATTGTCGGACATATAGATGGCCTGGGTGGTGTGCTCCACAATGGCAGCCGCATCAGAGGCGAGGATGAATTCATCACTGCCCACACCCAGGATCAGGGGACTGCCCTTTTTCGCACCGATGAGCATATTGGGGTAATCAGAACACAGGATCGCAAAACCAAAGGTCCCATGGAGTTTCTGCAGGGCCTGCTGAACTGCCCATTCAAAGGGATTTCGACCGTTAGATGGCCTGTCTTGCTCTTCATCGCAGGCCTGTGCGTAAAAATATCCAATGAGGTTGGCAGCGACTTCTGTATCGGTTTCGGATTGGAATTGAAATCCTTCGCCCATGAGCCAGGTCTTGAGTGTGCTGTAGTTCTCGATAATACCGTTATGGACCACAGCGATCTTGCCGGAATGGTCAAGATGGGGGTGGGCATTCAGGGTGTTGGGTGCACCGTGTGTGGCCCATCTCGTGTGGCCGATGCCCACGGTCTGTTCTCGCCTGGCCTTTCCGAGTATTTCGGCCAGTTTGTCAATACGCCCTTCAGACTTGGTTATTTCCAGATTGTTCTGATTTAACAGGGCAATTCCTGCCGAATCATAACCCCGGTATTCCAGGCGTTTCAATCCTTCAATCAAAATAGGCTGTGCCGATTTCATTCCAAAATACGCAACAATTCCACACATGTTTTTATCCTTCACTTCCGCCTGTATCCTCAAACCAAGGATACTGAGTCCAATAATCAAGTGATATCAACTGCCCTGAGAAATCCAGCGGTATCAGGGTGAGCATGTCAATGTCAAAACTCTTATGGATTACTATCGACAGGCTGATAGAGGGGACATAACGTAATTTACGGGGCAGGCGTCAGACTCTTGGCAATGGGGTCTCTGCCGGTCCAGCGGCAGAGCCAGTTGTTGAATACGACCGTATTGCCTCTGGCCTCAGTGCTGATATGCACCAGGGTAGATTTGCGCCATGCAATCACTTCTTCTTGAACGGCCTGGGCCTGTTCAGGGGTGGCCATGAGACCATTGATTTCCAGAGGATCTTGAACCAGGTCAAAGATGGTCACTTCATCCAAAGAAGGTGTGTGCACATATTTTATGCCATCCTTGACATAACCCGCCGGTCCTTCAGGTACCCAACCGGAAAAGAAGACCCTGCGCGGGCCGAGGGTCTCTAGGGCGTTTAATCCATCAAAATGTGCAGATTCACAGTCGTACCCCAGGACCGAGAGCAGTGTGGGGAGGACGTCTATCGAGCTGACCGGATCATGGATTTGTGTGCCTGGGGTGATCCCTTGAGGGCTGCGCATGGTCCACACAATGCGGAGCACTTCATCAAAGCCGATACGCTCGTGGCCGCGTTTTCCATGTTCACCAAAGCCTTCGGCGTGGTCACCGACAATGCACAACACGGTATTGTCCTTCAGGCCAAGTGTTTGGAGTTTGTCATCCAGGGCCTTGAGAAAGCTGTCTGTATAGGTCACCACCTGTTTATACCGATCCAGAGGTTCCTTGGCAGGTTCACCATACCAGGTGGGTACCTCGTAGGGATCATGCGCTGCGGATAACAACAGGGTGGCACAAAATGGGGTACTTGTGTCTTCTGCAATCCAGTTGGCCAGGGGTTCGATGGTGGCAAATTCGTCGGCCGCCAGATACCCCAGGTGCACATTGGGATCATTCATGTCTTCTCTGGACCAGAACTCATCAAAGCCAAGATTCTTGATCAGGCTCGGCCTGGATTCAAAGGTGCCCTTGGCAGACTGGAAATAGGCGGTTCTGTAGTTGCCGTGCCGTTCCAGGATCGTGGCCAGACTGGCATAGGGTTGATCTGTGGGCACAGCCTCCATGACATCCTGTGATGCACAGGGATAACGGCCTGACATCAGGGAGAAGATGGCCTTGCTGGTATGGGTCAGTGTGGAACGCATCTGCGTGAACACCACACCCTGTTCAGCAAGGGACTTGAGAAACGGGGTGGGGTTGCGGTCCGGACCGGCAAATGAGGTCTGAGCGTATTGAATACTCTCCAAAATGACGAAAACTACGTTCAATCGCTTTATTTTATGATTTTCAGGTAAAAAGACCTGATCCTCTGTCGGGAAAACCCGCTTGGCAGTCAGTAAGTCTTCCCTGGAAATGGGGCTTGCATCAGGCATCACCATACTGGTCAGGGCCTTGAGCTGGGCATTATAATGGAAGCCCGATGTGGCGACTTGAGAGGAACGATACCTCTGAGCCAGGCTGGCCCCTGAAGGTATGGCCATGGTGATGAATATGGCCACTGCAATCACTCTGGCTTTAAACAGCGTTCGATTTGTGTAGGCCGGTTGGGTGGGTTTGGCGAGCACAGCAAAGAAAAACGTCAGGGCCACCATGCTGGGGCCAAGCAGGGCCGTGGCAGCAAGCGGCATCTTGAGCAGGTTAATCCCGATGACGTCCAGATGGTTTAAGGGGTCTCGGAATAACGGAAGTACTTCTACAGGAAGGATTTGTACGCCTGTTCTGATAATCCAGGCCGCGTTGATCACTGACCATGTGCAGGTGATGGCTGCCACGATCGTGGCTGTTCTGAAGACCCATCGCTTTCGCCATCTGTAACAGCACATGGCCAGAACGGCCTCCAAACCGAGCAGCACACACAGGTCAGGCAGTATCCACCCCACATATTCATGCATCACTGAACAGCGAAATGCGTGATAGCATTTTGCGGCCAAGGTGAAGAACAGGGCGATCGCCATGATCACGCTAAATGCATGCGGTGCCAATGCCCTGTGTGTTCTCCGCACAATGCGCAACGATCCCACAGTCCACTTAATTGGTAAATAATCGCTAAACATAATATTACACTATCAAAATCTGCATAAATAGGCAAGACGTATATACCTTGGACTATATCGACGTTTTATGTCAAGTGTTCATTAACAAGACAGACGCTGAATTGGGATATTCGTTTCAAGAGACTTGCAAAAAATACCCTGGCTCAGTAAAGTGATCACTCATTGTATAGAACAAGACCACCCGGAGAGGTGTCGGAGTGGCTGATCGAGCTGGTTTCGAAAACCAGTGTACTCGCAAGAGTACCGCGGGTTCGAATCCCGCCCTCTCCGTTAAATGGCCGTCAGGGCCCTGTGCCCTGGCGGCCATTTAACTTGGAGGGCGGGATGAAGAACCCGCTTCGGACCGCAGGTCCGATCGGGTTTGACGCCGCAGGCGCCGTGAGCGGAGCGAAGGAATCCCGCCTTGCGTCGAAGACGCAATACGGTCGAGGAGGCAGTGCTCACGTTCGCTGGGAGGGCTTTAAATTTAGAGGGCGGGATGAAGAACCCGCTTCGGACCGCAGGTCCGATCGGGTTTGACGCCGCAGGCGCCGTGAGCGGAGCGAAGGAATCCCGCCTTGCGTCGAAGACGCAATACGGTCGAGGAG
>JAIPFM010000227.1 GCA_021736645.1 Phycisphaerae bacterium
GGCCTCTTCAAGGACCGAGGCCAGTGACACTTCTGCACCGTTCAGGGCCTTGGATTTGTCTGCGGCAGTCATAAAGGCAAAGATCTCGAGGGTCTCTGCCTGAGGTACGGGAATATTGCCGGTCTTGAAGAACTTGACGATCTCGTCCACGAGGCCCTGGTATCCCTCATATCTGCCGCTGGGCATGACTTTTTTGCTGCCAAACACCATGGCGCCGTAGTCCTGCTTGCCGCTTCTGATGCCCCTGAACGTGCCGATGCGTCCGTCGTTCCACAGGCCGACTACATGCTCGGTGCCCTCGGTCTGTACGCGTCTGACGCTCTGACATCCGGGGCCCATGATGGTGAATAATATTTCCACGCCATGCACGCCGTACCAGTACAGATCAGGATGGTGCGGTTCCAGGGAACAGGGGCCGAACGCTGCGCATCCCATGACCTCGCCGAGTTCTTCACTGTGCCGCATGGAGAGGATCCCGGGACTGAATCTGAGCGAGGAACTCGACCAGCAGGGGACCTCGGCCTGTTTCGCCAGTTTGAATATTTCCAGCACGTCTGCCAGATTGCCTGCCATGGGCTTGTCGATGAATACCGGCTTGCCCGCTGCAATCACAGGACGTACCTGGGCCAGGTGCGGTCGACCGTCCACGCTCTCCAGGAGTATGCCATCCACCATCGTGCAGAGCTGTTCAATGGACGCCACGATTTTGAGTCCGTACTCATCTCGCAGTTGTCTGGTATAGTTGTCCACACGACTGGCCGAGCTCGTGACATCCGGTGATCCTCCGGAAAATCCGGCCACCACGCGGCAGCCGTTCTGGTCATTGCCATTAATGGCCTTGGTAAAGGCAATGACATGGGACGTGTCCAGACCGATCATGCCAATGCGGAACTCCGTGGCCTCTGCATATCCATGGGAGGGGAGAACAAGCAACACGGTACATGCCAATATCGACGCCAAAGTGAATCTGTTCATGACAACTGTCCTTTCCATGGTGTGTCTATTACATCACAGTTCTTAACTGAAGTTTTGCATACTTCAATTTATCAGTTTTCTGAAAACTGCCTACTGAAAACTGTACACCACAGGGCTTTTTACAGAAGTCCTGTGCTTATATCGTGGGTTCCCAGCCAGGTGCATAGTCTCTTGTCCAGAGTGCCTGTGCAGCCGGATTATTGAGGATATGGCCGTTTTTTGGATCACATAAGATCGCCGTTCGGGACCGCAGGGCCATGTTGCCGAGCTGGCAGATGAGCACGCTCTTGTGGCCCTCGTCAATGGGGGCGTTGAGTTGGCCCCCACCTGACACGGCTTGGAGGAAGTTCTCCATGTGGGTGTCCTGAACGCCCGGATCCACGGTATTGGTGCTCTGTGCACGGATCTCTTTGGATCCGATGGTCTTGATTTCCCTGGCATTCTTGTCGTACAGGGTGTAGCCGTCATCCTGGAACACGATGGCCCCTTGGGTGCCGTGGAAACGGACACCGAACCCTGACTTTTCAGGGGTGAATTTATTGCATGAGAGGCCTTCCCACGCAATCATCTTGTCATCGCCGAATTGCGCTGTCATGGTCTGGGTGTCCGGGCATTGCCAGTCATCCAGGCCCTTGTAATGAAAGCGTCCGCCTGAACTGGTCACCTGTGTGGGGAAGTCTACCTTTAACGCCCAGCGTGCCAGGTCAATGGCGTGGGTCCCGTTGTTGAGTGCCTCGCCTGTGCCCCAGTTCCAGAACCAGTGCCAGTTGTACGGATGGATATTGTCGCGATAGGCCGTGCGCGGTGCCGGACCCTGCCACAGGTCGAAATCCAGCTCAGCAGGGGGGGCAGAGACCTTGCCAAAGCCAATGGGCGGACGTGCGTTGCTATACCAGGTCTTGGCAAAGTACACGTCACCAATCACGCCGTTGTGGAGGTCCGCGATCATTTGCTGGGACAGTGCACTGGATCGCCGCTGTGTCCCCATCTGCACGACTCTGTTGTATTTTGCGGCAGCGGCCACCAACAGTTCCCCTTCATGGGGATTGTGTGCGCAGGGTTTTTCCACGTACACATGTTTGCCGGCCTTGATGGCCTCAATGGCCATGGGCGCATGCCAGTGGTCCGGTGTGGCAATGATCACCGCATCGATGGCCTGATCCTCCAGCACGCGACGAAAATCCTGTACTGCCTGGGGCGCCTTGCCCTGTACATTGGCCACGGACCTGACTGTGTTTTGCCAGTAGCGTTTGTCCACATCCGAAATGGTCTTGACGTGACAGGTCTTGATCTGGGCACATTTTTCAGCCAGGGCTGTGCCGCGTGAATGAATGCCGATCACTGCCACAGCCAGTTGTTCATTGGGAGATGCCTTCACGCGTGACCCGGTGAGGCTCGCCAGGCCGATGCCTGCAAGAGAGGCTGATTTCATAAAGTCACGACGAGTGGTTTTATTTTCCATGATAAAACTCCAAAGGTCCCGGTATTACAGTTGTGTGATATCCAAAAGGGCAGCCGCCTTTGTATCCAGATACAGATGGCAGTTGTTGTGTGTCTGGACAATCGAGGCCGGATACTCAGGCGAGACTGCCTGGGTCACGGTGTTCTTTACGGCCTCGGCCTTACGCGTATCAGGCACGGACAGGATCAGGCATTGCGATGTCATGATCTGTTTGATGCCCATGGAGATGGCCTGGGTGGGGACGTCTTCAAGGGTGTTGAACCAGCCCTCCCCGAGTTGCTGCTCACGACAGCGTGTGTCCAGGTCCACGACCAGGTAGGGATCTGTAGTCTCGAAATCGGCAGGCGGATCATTAAAGGCCAGGTGGCCGTTTTCGCCGATGCCGGCCAAAGTCACGGCGATCTCGTGCCGGCCGATGATGGCTGACAGCCTTCGGCACTCGGCCTGGGGATCGGGCGCATCACCCTCGATCAGGATCACGGCCTTTAACGGGGACACCCGATCGATGAATCGTTCCTTGAGATACTTGCGAAAACTGGCCTGATGCGTGTCAGGCAGCCCCACATATTCGTCCAGATGGAACATGGTGACTTTGGACCAGTCAATGCGTTCGGTCCTGACCAGATGGGCGAGCACTTCAAACTGGCTGGCCCCAGTGGCAAGCACAATGGCGGCTTGACCGGTCTGTTCAATGGCCTTGACAATGTGATCGATGGCGGTCTCGGCCGCGGCCTTACCCATGGCTTTCGGGGTGTTTGATATCGTAGTTTTAATCATGGTGGTTCCTAGAGTAATTCGACAATGGCAAAATAAGTCATGACCAGTGAAAAGACAATGGATGCCATCAATGCGCCGTTCATGACACGGCCAGCCCTGTGGTCCTTCATGAGCGAGGTGCGGTTGATCAGAATCCAGATCGGCACTGCCACGGCCGGCAGGATACAGGCCTGAAAGGCCTGCGAAAAGATCATCAGGGCAGGCGGCCGCTGCTCCAGGAAGACCATGCCGAAACTGAACAGGATCCCCGCGAACATGAGTGCACGGAACAGCGGTGACCGAATATTGCGGGGCTTGCCTGTATAGTCACAGATCAGCCACGGCGCAATCAGGACAATGGGAAAGATGGTGGACAGGCCGGCCCCTGTGATGCCCAGGATCAAAATAAAGGCCGCAGCCCTGCCGCCGATGGGCTGAAACAAATGAATCATGTCAACCGTGTTGTTCAGCTTGATGCCCATCACATTCAGGGTGCCTGCTGACACGGCCATGATCACGCCGCTCAAGATCAGCATCATCAAGGCGGACACGAATGCGTCCTTTTTCTCGCCGGCCAGATTCGCAATGGTCCAGCCCTTTTCCGCGACCACCGTGCTTCGCATCACAAAGACGGCGGCAGAGCAGGTCGTGCCTGCCATGGCAGCCACGATCCCAAAGGCGCCGGGCCGGTCAGGGATGCTCGGGATCATGCCGCGCACAATGGCGGAAAAACTCGGCTTGACCATAAACAGGACCACCACAAAACAGAGGCCCATGAGCAGGACAAAGACCGTGAGGACCTTTTCGAAGACCTGGTATCGACCGTGCCACAGGAGTGCATAGAGCCCGATGACCAGTACGAGGATAATCCAGAAGGTGTTGACCGTAGGAAAGGACATGAGTTTCAGACCCTCCTGCAGCAGATCGGCCACGATCCCCATGACCCCCATCAGGGCCAGGAGTTCACCAATGATCAGGGCCGCCAGTACGTACAGGGCCAGGGCCTTGCCCCATGTGAACTGGGTCTTGATGTTGTACAGGGCGGTCTTGCCTGTGACCAGGGTCACCTGGCCGTAGGCCGCCATGAGCACAAACGTGAACACGCACGACAGGACCAGGGCCCAGAACAGGTTCATACCGTATTCTGCACCGGACTTGGCCATGGTGGTCACACTGCCTGTGCCTATGTTGTAGCCGATCAGGAACAGACCCGGTCCCACAGCGCTGATCGCGAGTTTGATGCGCGTGCTCATGCTCTTGGTGTGATCCGTCATTGGGCATCGGCCTCATTGGCTGAATACACGAGTCTGCCGGCCACATAGGTCTGCCGGATCTTGACCGTGAAATCCTCGAGCGCAAACACGATCAAATCGGCACGTTTGCCGGTTTCGAGTTCCCCCCGATCGGTCAGGCCGTAGACACGGGCCTGATTACGGCTGGCCATGTGAAAGGCCTGTTCCAGGGAACAGCCTGTGACGCGCATGATGTGGCCCACGCCCTTGGTCATGGGCGACGCCGAACCGGCCAGGACCTGCTGTGCCGGGTACCGGATCATGCCGTCTACAGTCAGTTCTATGGTCTTGCCGTCGTCGGTGTTGTAGATCCCCGGTGTCATGCCGGCGAACCGTGTCACGTCCGAGGTCACCAGGATTCGATCCACACCCTTGGCCTTGACAAAGACTTGGATTTCCTCAGGACGCAGGTGAAAGCCGTCGCAGATGATACTGGCATAGAGCCGGTCGTCCGCCAGTTGCGGCCACAGGGGATTGTCATGACGGTTGATGAGATTGGCGCAGCCGTTACCCAGATGCGTGGCCACAATGGCGCCTTCATCCACGGCCTGCTTGATGACCGCAGCAGACCCATTGTGATGGGCCAGTGCGACCTTGATCCCGAGGGCGCGACAGCGCCGGATAAAGTCCATGGCCCCGTCCAGTTCCGGTGCCACGGACACCTGAATAATCTTGCCGTCGGCCGCTTTGTAGTAGGCCATGAATTCCTGCCAGTCGGGCAGACGCACGTACTGCAGGGGATGGGCCCCTCGATACCCGTCAATCGGAGAGATGTAGGGGCCTTCCAGATGATACCCGGGGATGGACCGGGCCAGTTCAGGGTCTTTGACGGCCCTGGCCAGCGTGGCGAAATTGGCCAGGAGTATATCGTGGCGATTGGTCGTCAGGGTCGGGAAATAGGTGGTCACGCCTTCTCGCCACAGGGCCTCGGTGGCCTTGCGAATCCCTTCGACCGTCAAGGCACCGCCGCCAAAGCCGAACGAGACCGACGCATATCCATTGACCTGATTGTCAATCAGGCCCGGTGCAATGTACAGGGGTTCCTGTGTCGGTTTGCTCAATTTGCTTTTTGCGCGGATCCCCTGGATGATCCCGTCCTGGATGTCAACTTGAATGGGGGTTTTGTCAATGTACGAGAGACCTTCTATCATCAGGCTGTCCTTTGCATGGGTCACTGTTGACAAGGTCACAATGGAGATGACGCTCATCGTACAGATGAGCCTGGAGCAATTCAGCATGGTTGATTCCTTTGTCATTGAGATAGGGTGTTCTGTTGAAGACGGATGTTGAAACCAGTTTGGGGCACGAATGCCTCCTTGTCTACCATAAGCTCTGTTGTGCTGTTTGCGTTTGCCAGGCTGCGGGACTCTTTAGTTCCTTGATGTCAATGGAGGTTCTATCGCAGGCCGACTTTGGGCATTGGCCGGTCCAGCAATACAGACAGAGTTTGTGCCTGGGCAGGCCAATGGCCTTGACCATGTCGCCCACGGTCTGGTAACGCAGGGTGGTAACCCCCAAATCCTCGGCAATCCAGGCGATCATTTTTTTGTATTTGTCGGAGTCCGAATCCAGGTACTCTTCAATGTCAACACGATCGTGGCCCTCTATGCAGCGGATGGCTTTGCGTGCCGACAATTCCTGGATGGACCGCGTGGACAGATTGAATCTGCAGGGAAACATGAGAGGCGGGCAGGCAGGACGCACATGGATTTGCCTGGCGCCGCAATCCCAGAGTTTCTTGACAGTAAAGTTTTTGAGCTGCGTGCCTCGGACAATGGAATCCTCGCATATCACAATGCTGTGGCCCTCGATCACTTCTCGAATGGGAATCAGCTTCATTTTGGCCACAAAGTCGCGTGTGGTCTGGGCGGGGGGGGTATAGCTCCTGCCGTATCCCGGCGTATACTTGACAAGCGGGCGTCTGAAGGGTTTGCCTGATTCCATGGCATAGCCCAGGCCGTGGGCAATGCCTGAATCCGGGATACCGGCCACCAGATCCACGTCAATGTCCTTATCTCGTTTGGCCAGAAGACGCCCACATCTTTCTCTGACGATTTCCGAATTGATCCCTTCGTAGTCTGATGCAGGAAATCCCGTGTAGATCCAATAGAATGAACAGATCTGCTGGGCATTTCCCTTTTTGGTGCGTCTCTGGGACACACCGTCCTCGTTGATCAGGAGGATCTCTCCTGGTTCCACGTATTTGGTGATCTCAAAACCCAGATTCGTGAAGGCACAGGTCTCACTGGTGACTGCCCATTCGGTCTGGCTCCTCCCCACGATCAGGGGCGTATAGCCAAAACGGTCTCTGGCTACATAAATCCCTGTTCTGGTCAGCAGCAGGAGCGAGCAGGAGCCCCTGATCAGGGCGAACATCTGTTCTATACCATCCACCAGATCGTTGCCCTGGCAGATGAGCTTGGCCACCAGCTCTGCCGTGTTCACACCTTTGTGGCTGACTTCGCTGAAGGAGACACCCTTTTTAAGGAGCCTGTCCGTCAAGGCCTCCGTATTCTCCACCCGGCCGTTCATGGCCAGGCAAAAGGGACCGAAACGGGAGTTCAGATAGATGGGCTGTTCTTCCTTGGCACTGATCACACCGATGCCTTTGTTGCCCTTCATCTGTGCGTAGTCATCTTGAAATTTCGACTTGAACTGGCTTTGACTCAGGGCATGAATCTGTCGGCTGAACTGCTCTCCAAGGATGACCATGCCGCCATAGGCGGTGCCCAGATGAGAGTGGTAATCCGTGCCATAGAAGAGACTCTCTGCACAATTACCCCTTGAAACCACGCCAAAAAGACCACTCATGTCAAACCTCCTGTTGCATACTAAACCGTGATTCTTCAAACGGTTTTACTGAGGGTAGCCAGCACACTGGACCTTTGGCGAGAAACGGCCATTGGGTCCACATCGAGATTTCATGTATGTTCGCCTGTATGATATCCCATAATCAGTGTGTTTGACAGAAGAATTCCAGCTTGACTTGCGTTTGAGTGTGAGTTCGAATCTTTGGGCAAGGAACATTGTCTCAGCAGTCTTCATGGCAGCAGGACACCTTGTGCCTATTTACAGAAATGACGTCCAGAACAGACTCAGTTTTTCAGCGGCTTGCGGCAGGGAGAACCTTTCAATGGCGACTGCTCTTGCCTGCTGGCCCAACCGGTGTCGTAGTTCGTGATCTGTGAGCATCCGGCGAATTGCTGTGGTCAGCGCTTCAAGATCATTGGGTGGGACCAAGAGGGCAGAGACCTGGTGTGTCAGGATTTCTTCAGTGCCGCCCACGTTTGTGGCCACAATGGCTTTGGCGGAGGCTGCGGCCTCCAGCAGGACACGGCCCAGGGGTTCCTGATGGGCGGTATGGACCAGGAGGTCGACGTCATTGAGCAGGGCTGGGATGTCTTTTCGAAAGCCCACACAGAACAGGCGGTCTTCCATGCCTGCCCCGTGAAAGATCTGAAGAATTGTCTCTTCGTATTCTACACTCTCCTGTTTCTGGGAGTGACGCTCTCCGACAAACAGGGCATTGATCTCCGGGAAGTCTCTGGCCAGGGAGACCACCACCTGCGCCAGCAGGGTCTGTCCCTTGCGCAAACAGATCTGTCCAATGTTGGCCAACAGAACCGCGCTTTGAGGAAGCCCCAGCTCTCGCTTGAGAGACCCGGTGGCCGGGGTGGGGCAGAAGAGATCCGTGTCCACAGCGTTGTGGATCACCTGTACCTTACCCGACGCCATGCCCTGATTCACATGGAACTCTCGGGTGGCCTGAGACACAGCAACCAGCCCGGCATTTTGATTCAAATCAGCCATGGCCGTTTTGTTCAGCTTGATGATGTCACGCAGATGTCCGGTGCAGGGCATGGGCAGGTGTGGTGCAATGCGCCCGACCATGCGTGCCATGGCCAGGCTGTTGGCATGCACCAGATCAGGAGAGACGCGCGAGACAAGGTCCATAAGATGGGCAGTGACTTGATCCATGGGACGTTTGTGATCGTGTGAATCCCTCAGCATCAGAGGCAAGACCTGAATACCCTGTTGCGTCAATCGCTCTGTCAACATCCCGGTTTGGGGCGCAGCTGCCACAAACTCAAACTCGGTCTGTCCCAGGGTCTCCAGCATGGCCAGCAGGGAAAACTCACCCCCATTGAGCGTGCCATATTCAAAAAACAATAATATCCTGGGTCGCATTAGGTCCGTTCAGTTCAGGTGGAATCATGATAGAGTCAATTGTCTGAAGTTGATCATACAGGGCGATTATACGGGCACAGTGATCGCCACTCAAGTATAGAAGCCTACCGCACCCTAACAAAAACCTGCCGGCTTCGGCTGGCTGCTGCGGCCATCTGCTATGTTGGCCTGCGTCGATCCCCAGGGGCAGGCCGGCCGATGCGACTGTTTTCTTAAAGTGTCCAAATAAAAAAAGCAAAAAACCGTTGAACTGGCGTGATGCAATGTCGTATGCTGAAGGCTGTGAAAAATAAAATTGTGAGTGGATTGAACGGCAGAGACAATCTCTTCATATTTTTTTTGAACGCCATCATATCGACGATCTTCATAACGTGTTTCTGCCCTTGGCAAATTCACGGTGTTTGCCCCTGGGATGACAGTGCGCCTTCTGTTCGATTTTCACGCTCCAGGAGAGAACCGTTTTGTCAAGAATACGACCTCCTGATGCCCATTTCTACGGTCTCCGCTCGCTTTCTGGGTGGTGCCTCTGGTGCTGCGCTCCAATGCTTTTATTCGCAGGTATGTGCTTGCGATGTATTTAGGCGATGTATTTAGGCGGTGAATCATGGCCTTTATATGAAAGGGAAAGCTATGGAAACCAGGGTATTTGGCAATAGGTGGGCGGCTTGTCTGGTTGCATTGTTCGGTGTGAGCCTCATCAATCCTGCCATGGTGCAGGCCCGTGAGATCTATGTGGATGCTCGGATTGACGCGCCGGGCACAGGGCAGAGTTGGGCCACGGCATTCAGCGATCTTCAGCAGGCCTTAAAAAGTGCCCGTCATAGAGATGAAATTCGTATTGCCCAGGGGATGTATCGTCCCACAGAGCCTGTCAGCTCGGGGGGAGGAGGAGGACGCGCGATTGATTTGGCTCCGCGGGATTGGTCTTTTCAAATACGTTATTCGATTACTATTCAGGGAGGATATGCAGGTATCAGTGAGCCGGATCCCAATACACGCGATCTGCAGCGATTCACGACTATTCTGTCAGGAGACCATCTTGGCAACGACCATTTAGGGAGGGATTCAGACAGGTTGGCTGGAAATCCATGGCAGGGGGAAAACAGCCTGGTCATTTTGTCTGTGGCATGGGCAATGGATACCGCAACGACCCTGGACGGGCTGGTTGTGCAGGGGGCTACGGCTTGTGCCTGTCGAGTCAATGGCGGTCGTCTCGTGGTGCAGGATTGTGTGTTTAGAGACAACGCCAATGTCGGAGATATGCAGGGCGCCGGTGCCATCTGTAGCTCGTCTTGCGATCTGGTCCTGGATCGTTGTACCTTCACGCAAAACTATGGGCTTCAAGGCGGGGCAGTCTTTGTTGAAGAGGGAAATTTGGTCCTTCGGTCCTGCTGGTTCCAGGGCAATGTGGCTTCTGTTGAAGGGGGGGCACTCTTTCAAAAGAGCGGCACGGGATATCTCCAGGACTCCACCTTTATTCGAAATGAATCACAAGGTCCTTCCGGAGTCTTGAGTACAGGTACAGGAAAGGGCACTTCCGGCGTTTATACGACAGAGAGCTTTGTGGTGGATCGCTGCAGGTTTTTAGGTAATGCGGCCTACGAAGATTCCATCTGTTCTTTCCAGGGGCAGCAGGGGCGTTTGGACAATTGCCTGTTCTCTGGCAACCTGATCGTGGGCCAGGGTGCCATACTCCACAGTGAGGGTGGCCGTGTGACCGGTACAGGCCTGACCCTTGCCAATAATTGGGCCCCGTCCGTGCAGGGCCAGGACTTTGGCTTTAATAACTGCATCTTTTGGGATGAGCAATTTCACACCAGCGCCTCGAGCGGTCATGGAGAGATGCCATTTGGAAACATCGTCTTGGAGTACTGTAATGTTTTCTTGCCATGGACCGGTGACGGTCAGGGCAACATCAGTGAAGATCCCAAATTTATGGATCCCCTGGGACCTGATGGCGCGGCAGGTACGGTGGATGACGACTTTCGGCTCCAGACTGACTCCCCCTGCATCAATACCGGGTCAAACAGAGCTGTCTCACAAAATGTCTTTGATCTGGATGGACAACCCCGCATCAATCATCTGGTAGATATGGGGGCCTATGAAACCTGGCAGGTGTGGCATGTGGATGGGGCCACAGGCTACGGCGGCAGCCCAGGGCGAACAGCAGACAAGGCCCTTCGATCCATCCAAGAGGCCATTGACAAGGCCCATGATGGAGACAGTATTCTGGTACACTCAGGATACTATGCCGAAGACATAAACTTCCGAGGCAAGGCCGTCCTGGTCAAGGGACTGGTTGGCTCAACCGGAGTACCTGTCTTGACCATGGATCGAGGGTCTACAGGTCATGGGGGGTGGGGATATGTGCCGTCCATCGTATTTGACTCCAATGAAGGACCGGATACTGTGCTGGAACACTTTGTCATCTCCGGCCTGGATACGGCCATCACCCTGTCCCACAGCAGCCCCACTTTAAGACATCTGACACTTGTTAATAACAAGATTGGCATTCAGGCGTCAGGCATGTCTGACCCTGTCATTGAACACTGTATTTTTTGGCGCAACAGCGACGAAGATCTCACGGGTACGTCCCCCCGTTACAGTTGCATTCAGCGTGCAGAGCAGGCCAGCGGCCCAGGTAACCTCAGCCAAAACCCGATTTTTGCAGATCCCAATGGTGGAGATTATCATCTCCAATCATCCGGTGGACGCTACAGTCCAGACCATGCCACGTGGATGATTGACAGGCAAACCAGCCCATGCATCAGTGCGGGTGACCCCAATACGCCACTCGGTGAGCAGCCTCTCTCATATAGCTCAACCGTGAACATGGGGGCTTACGGCGGCACGATTCAGGCCAGTCATCTGCCGAGGGTTGCCCCAATCATCTCATTTTTAGCCCTGCATGAAGGTGACGAGGTGAGCTCAAATGAGTCATTTGAGATCGAGGCATGGGACATTGACGGCGATATTTTGGCCATCGAATTTCTCCGTAATGGTCAGCGTTTGGGCATGGCTGCAGAAGGTCGAGAAGGAGGAGATTGGGCCTGGAGTCTATCTGGGGTGCCTGTGGGACCTGCAGCCTTTACAGCCAGGGCCACGGACAATCACGGATTAGTCGGTCAGGTCACGATTCACGTGACTGTACGCCCTGCAACAGGTCGATAAGCCCTCAAGATGGCGTGAGATACGCGATTTCATCCGATGGATCATGAATAATTCGGGTTACAGCCTCTGCTGAGCGATAGTTCGAATTCCTCAGAAAATAAGCGTCTCTTCAGCCGGTTTCGTGGTAGTATGACTGGTTGTGATTTTTGACCAGTGACCCATGAATGCCAGTATCAACACAGCCCGGCCATTGGCCGGAGCCAAAACTGATGAACTACGAAACACACTAAAAGACGCTAAAAAGTAAAGCCCTAATGACCTTTTCGCGTACTTTCGCGAGTTTCGTAGTTTAAAAAAATGTAGTTGAATAATTATCTGGAAGTATTTTCCAGTTGGTTGAAATTAGCTTTGCAGGATAATCGTTTTGAACCAGACTGACTTTGCATCCCTGAACCTGCAGGCCGACCTGCTGAACACGATTTCTTCTCTTGGTTTTGAGGTCATGACGCCCATCCAGGCGCAGAGTCTGCCGCCTATTCTGGCCGGCCAGGACGTGATAGGGCAGGCGAAATCCGGATCAGGCAAGACCGCAGCATTCGGACTTGGCCTTTTGAATAGACTGGATATCACGAAATGTCGCGTGCAGTCTCTGGTGCTGTGTCCCACGCGGGAACTGGCGGACCAGGTGTCCAAGGTGATTCGTCAACTGGCTCGAACTCTGCCCAATGTGAAGATCCTGACCCTGTGCGGCGGTCTGCCGTTTCGGCCTCAGGCCAGTTCTCTGGAGCATGGGGCACATATTGTGGTGGGCACGCCAGGGCGTGTGGGCAAGCATCTGCGCAAGGGCCTGCTGTCGCTGACCCATCTGACCACGCTGGTGCTGGACGAAGGCGACCGCATGCTGGACATGGGTTTTCAGGATGAACTGGATGCAATCATTGAACAGGCACCCACTCGGCGACAGACACTGCTGTTCAGTGCCACCTATCCTGAGAAAATACAGTCCATTGCAGAGCGGATCATGATCAAGCCTGTGATGGTCAAGGTGGCGTCCACGCATGACAGCACCAGCATTGAGCAGCATTTCTATGAGGTGGATCAGGATGAACGCATGTCCTCGCTGCGTCGGCTGCTTCATCATTATCGCCCGGAGTCTTCTGTGGTCTTTTGTGCGACCAAAATAGAGGCCCAGGAGGTGAGTGATGCATTGGCCTACAGTGGTTTCAGTACGCTGGCCCTGCATGGTGACCTTGAGCAGGGCGACCGTGATGAAACGCTGGTCCGGTTTGCCAATAAAAGTGTATCCATACTCGTGGCCACGGATGTGGCGGCCCGTGGTCTGGATATTGACTCCATTGACGTGGTCTTTAATTACCATATATCGCGGGATTTTGAAGTGCATGTGCATCGGATTGGCCGCACAGGTCGAGCCGGGAGCAAGGGCCTGGCCTGCTCTCTGTACAGCGAAAAGGAACGCACCAAGATCTCCGAGTTGCAGGCGTATCTGGAGCAGACCCTAGAGAGCGAACCCTTGCCGCCGTTTCCGCCCTTGGATACGCCCAAAATGGAGGCGGCCATGGCCACCATCAAGATCGGCAGCGGCAAAAAGCAGAAGGTCCGTGCCGGCAATATACTGGGCGCCCTGACCGGAGAGAATGGTCTGGAAGGCACCCAGGTCGGGAAAATCCACATCTTTGACCACAGGTCTTACGTGGCAGTCACACGCGACGCTGTGCCTAAAGCGCTCAAAAAACTGGGTGAAGAAAAATGGAAGGGACGTCCCATCCAGGGATGGCTCATCAAGAATTAGGCCATGACTCCACAAGGGACTTCCACAACAGGCAGAGTTTTTCAGCTGACCTTGTTGCACAGACTGGACCAAGGGGATAAGTGACAGGCTCTAAGGCGTGTGGAACAGTTGGGGCAATGTCAGGGAGATGGCTGGCACATAGGTGACCAGCAGCAGGACCAGCAGACTGACTGCGAGGAACGGCAGCACGGCTCGGCTGAGCCGGCCCAGGGATATCTTGCCGATACCGGCTGCGACAAAGAGACACACACCCACAGGCGGTGTGGTCAGGCCGATGACCAGGTTCAGCACGGCAATCACGGCGAATTGAAGGGGGTCCACGCCCACAGTGACGGCCACCTTGAGGAGCACGGGAAAGAGGATGATCAGGGCGGCAATGGTCTCCATGAACGTGCCGACAAATAACAGCAGGCCATTGATCAGCAGCAGCATCAATATCCTGTTGTGCGTGAGGTTGAGCATGGCCTGGGCGATTCTTTGAGGGACCTGTTCACTGGCGAGAATCCATGAAAACACATTGGCAAAGCCCACCAGGACCATCAGGGACGCCGTGGTGATGGCAGAACTGATGATGACCTGGACGATCTTGCTGGGTGTGAGGCTTCGATACACGATCGTGCCCACGAGAAGGGCATACAGGACCGCACCGATGGAGGCCTCTGTGGGCGTGACAAAGCCGCCGAGGATGCCGGCCAGGATGATGACAGGCATGCCCAGGGCCCACGATGCCTTGCGCAGTGCGATCAGGACCTGCCGAACAGGCTGCCTCGGATGCCTGGGGTGACGTTTTTTCTGCGAGATGATCCAGGAGGTCACCATAAATCCCAGACCCAGCAGGATGCCCGGGATGGCGCCTGCGAGAAAGAGCTTGCCCACGGACAGGCCAGTGAGTGTCCCGGCAATGATCATGGGCAGGCTGGGTGGAATGATGGGTCCCACGGTCGAGGAGCTGGCTGTGACAGCGCAGGCAAAATCGAGTTCATAGCCCTCGTCCTTCATGGCCGGGATCATGACCGAGCCAATGGAGGCCGTGTCCGAGACTGCCGTACCGCTGATCCCGGCAAAGAGCATGGACGCGCCCACATTGGCCAGGCCCAGGCCGCCTCGCAGATGGCCGACCAGGGCGTTGCACAGGGCAATGATGCGACCTGTGATGCCGCTTGCATTCATCAGGTTGCCGGCCAGGATAAAACCCGGTATGCAGAGCAGCACAAACACATCCATGCCTGCATACATCTTTTGCGGGATCACCACCAGAGGGATGCCCGCGCACACCACATACACCAGAGACGCCATGGCCAGGGCAAAGGCCACAGGCACACCCACACACAGTGTCACAAAGAACACGGCAAACAGGACTGCGATCATGAGTGGGGCTCCGTTGAGTCACCTGGTCGCAGGTCTCTGTACACTTCAATCCCTGCATACACCGCGGTCATGGAAGACAGGAGCAGCAGGGCCCCATGGACCCAGGCCATGGGGACCTTGAGACAGGGGGACTGCTGGCCCATGCCGAGTTGCACAAAACTGATCGACGCTGCGCTGACCAGCATCATGAGGACCATAATGGCCAGGTCGATGGCCGGGCGGAGCCAGCGAGAGACCTGCGCAGGCAGACAGTGGGCCAGCGTGTCGACACGCACAAAGGCCTGGTCACGCAGGGCCAGGGGCGCGGCAAAGGCCACGGAGAACAGGAAGCAGAAACGTGCCGCCTCTTCAGTCCAGGCCGGTGCGCTGGGCAGACAGAGCCTGGAAAAGGCCTGAATGGTCACTGCCAGGAGAATGCCGACCGTGCTGACCAGGGTGCCCAGTTTGAGCAGTGTATCCAGAGAGTATTGAATGAATTTAAGACACCCTAATAAAACCCTGCTGGCTTTGGCTGGCTGCAGCGGCCATCTGCTGCGTTGGCCTGCATCGACGATAGAAAATATCGCCTGTTTCGGCCGCCTTGCATCTGGCCGCTTCGCACAGCCTCGGGCCGACGCGACGGTTTTGTTAGAGCGTCTGAATGTCATGGATCGGTGTCCTGATCAAGGTGAGTCGCGTTAGGGCGTATCGACGATGCGTTCATACAGAGTCCTTTGCTCCGGTGTCAAGGTGGTGACAACCGCGTCCCGGGCACGCTGTTTGAAGGCATCCTTGTCCACGTCTACAAAAACCATGCCTTTTTTCTGGAGCGTGTCAGCCAGTTCTCTCTGGCTCTGCTGGAAGAGTTCTATGTGATAGTCCTGCATGTCACTGGCGGCTTCCAGGAGAATGGTCTGCAGGTCGTCAGGCAGCGACTGAAATTGTGTTTCGCCGACTGTCACATAGATCCAGCCGATCACATGCTCTGTCAGGTTGCAGTATTTTTGGACTTCGTAAAAGCCTGCACTGAGGATCAGGGCAAAGGGATTTTCCTGGGCCTGAACCGTGCCCTGCTGCAGTGCAGTAAAGACCTCACTAAAGGCCATGGGCGTGGGCTTGGCGCCGAGACTGGCCCATGTCCTGACAAACAGGGGGACATTGGGCACGCGCAGGATCAGGCCGTTGAGATCGTTGGGCTCCCGGATGGGGCGGTTGGACGTGAGATTGCGTGCGCCCCGTTCGAACCAGGCAATGGGACGTATGCCGACCTTGTCAATAATGGCCTGTTCCATGGCCTGGCCGATGGGGCCGCCTGCCACATGGGCCAGGTGGTTGGAATCCCGGATCGCATAGGGCACTGCACACAGGCCGGCCAGGGGGGTCCAGTTCTGGAGTGACTCGCCCGTGATGGTCATGTCCACGGTGCTGGCGCGCATGCCGTTGATCATGTCCAGTTCCTTGCCGAGCTGCTCATTAGGATAGACCTTGATCTCCAGCCTGCCCCCGGATCTGGCCTTCACGAGTTCTGCCAGTTTCAAGGCTGATTTGTGCCAGATGTGGTCTTCATTGGCCAGGTGACCGAACTTCAATACATAGGTTCGCGTCTTGGGGTCCTGATCCTGTTTGCAACCCCCAAAGCCCAGCACCAGGATCGCAGCCAGAAGACCGACCAAGGTGACTCTGTGTGTTTGTGTGCCTGACTGCATTTTGTCTCCATGTCGTCTGTGAAGTTTGCAAAACTTCAGTATTAACACTGGTATTGAAACCCGGGCCACTATACCACATGAAACGCCGCCCAACAAGGACCCGGGGAGCAGGCTTTACCTCGTGGCAGTTCTGGTTATAATTACAGGTTCATGGGCAGACGGACGGTCCGCTGCTTCAGCAGTCAGTGAATCATGGTGTCAGTGGGCGTAGGAGTGAAAACATGGGTAAGAAAGCCAATGGTCTGATGAGTCTCTTTGTGGTGCTTCTGACTGCGGGATATGGTGTGCATGCAGCGGAATCTTTTCAGTTTGTCAATCTGTTCAATGGCAAAGACCTGTCAGGATGGGTCAATGTCAATACAGCCAAGGACACATGGTCTGTACAGGACGGCGTGCTGGTGTGCAAGGGCACCCCGATCGGGGTGCTTCGGACCAGTGAACAGTATGAGAACTTCATCCTGCAGTTGGAATGGAAGCATATGACGGCAGGGGGGAATTCAGGCGTGTTTGTGTGGAGTGAAGGTGTTCCGTTCCCGGACCAGAGATTACCCAGGGGTGTGGAGGTCCAGGCCCTGGAATTGGATTGGGCGGTCCAGCACAATGCCACGGACGCATACGTGCACGGTGAGCTTTTCGGTACCATGGGCATGGATACGGTGCCTGATAATCCTCGCGGTAAGCGCAGCAAATCTATTGAAAAGCGATGCAAGGGCAAGGGCGAGTGGAATGCATACACTGTCGTGTGTGTGGACGGCGTGATCAAGCTGTCCGTGAACGGTAAGTTCGTGAACGGCATCAGTCGCTCGCCGGTCAAGAAGGGATACATCTGTCTGGAATCAGAGGGCGCGCCCATTCACTTTCGCAATATCAAGATCATGACACTGCCGCCCGGAGTCACCACACCGGAGCAGACCGCGCCCGAGGTGGATACTGCCAGCGATCCAGGGAAATGACTGGAAGGCAGTCTGGAGAACCGAACGAACAAACTTGAGACCATTTAATGACATAAGGAGAGAAAAATGTATCCTCAATCCACTCACTACAAAACCATCATGAGCTTGAGCTTAGCTGTGTTAATGGTCCTGGTGTTGTGTTTCTCTCTCGGGGCAACATCAAACAACAGTCAGGCAATAAGATTTGAGTACAAAGTGATCAGCCAAAGGGTACTGAGTACGGAGATGCTCAATCAAGGGCAGCAGAGATTTCCTGAAGCTCACGCTCAAGCTATCGAGATCACTCTCAACAAACTGGGGAAAGAAGGCTGGGAATTGCAGGAGAGCAATGAGTCATTCCTAATTCTTCAACGCCCCTTGCCGTAGTATAGATTAAGATCTAATCCCAAGCCAAAGGCTGCGGCCCATCCGTGTGTGAAAAAAAAGGGCGGTAGAGTAGCTTCTGCTCAAGCAGAAGCCAAGAGACTGATGGCTGACCGCTGAAGGCAATTGTTAAGGCAGTTTGGAAAAGTCGATGTCAGGCTTTTTGCTTGTGGGTTGCCTTGTGAAGGTCGAGCCCATCTCTGTTCGTTCATTGAAGAAGCCGCAGTTCTTCATGAAGAAGTGGTCCCCTTCTGAGCCGCCTGCATAATCCAGTCGCGACCCCTTTCGGGCTGTGGCATCGGCCGTAAATCTGGCCTGGGTCAGTTCTGTCCAAATGCCCTGGGGGTCGCAGATCCACTGGTTGGAGTACAGGCCTTTTCTTGCATACTGTCCTGTGGCCGGGATGAAGTTTTCCAGGAACGAGTGGGGGCGTCTGAGGTAGGTACTGGTCTTGGGGCGCCTGAAGCTGGCCATCAGTTCCCACTGGCCGATCTCCGGGGCAAAGAACCAGGCCGTGAAGTCGGTTGAGTTGTTGTCTACAGGTTGGCCCTTGAGCAGGAAGCGATACGTGGTGCCAGCCTTCCACATGTATTTTCTGTAGCTCTGTCCACCAGAGCCCTCACCCCCGAATTTCTGTGCTTGCACAGGTTCGCCTTTTTTGAGCAGCTGGATTCTCTGGTCTTCGGGGATCTCCTGGGGGTTGTTGGTGCTGAAGGGGCTCCACACGGAGAACAGGATTCTTCGTTCTGTGGGGGAATTGACCTGGATACCGAAGTATCCCTCGCCAAAGCCATTGGCCATGAAATAGGATCCGATCACGTCTTCGCCTTCCGGGATGGTAATCTCGTTGTAGAAATACAGGATCTCCTTGACGGTGTCCGGCGTGACGTAGTTCAAATGGACAGAGGGGCCTCGCTGGCCGAAATAGAAGTCATCCTTGACGTAGGTGACCTTGCCAGAGGTCGCTTGACCGCTGATCACGATGTCCGTGACCTGGGCATAGGTGGACCCTGTTTTGGCAAGTCCCTGCATGTCGAGATAGTGGTAACCGGGCTGCGTGATGTCGAACGTGCCGATCGAGACAGTCTCATAGTCCGTGTTGCTCAGTGTGATGTCACGGGTGGCATTGCCAAACGTGCATTTCAATTGAGAGGTGCCGGCCGTGACCCTGGCACGCAGGGCCATCTCTATTTTGCCGGTCTGTTCCACATGAAAGAACGTGCGGATTGTGATGTCTCCACTCGTCCAGTTCTCAATACCGTTTCGGGTGATGATTCGGTTGCGTGTATTGGAAGACTGGGCGACCCAGCTGTTGCCACTGACCGGAATCGAAAAGCTCGATTGAGACGTGTCGCCCGAAGTGCCAAAGCACAGGGTGGCCAGCAGGAAAGACAAACCGGTGAATTTCATTATGCACATCTTCATAATCGCGACTCCACAGTGAGAAAATTGACACAGCGTTCAGGCAATGAAAACAAATGGGTCATGACCGGAGTTCATGACCCATTTGTGTATTAAAGGTTATCTGTTTACTTGGAAAAATCGTTGAACTTGTCTTCGATCTGTTTATTTGACAGGGTGGTTCCGTTGTTGATCAGGATACGATAGTTGAAGTGGGTGGATTCGCCCTTGGCCAGCTTGTAGTTCAGCTCCAGTTTGCCTTTGGAAAAGACCTTCTGGCCCAGGGTATTGCCTGCGAACAGTCCGTAATTTCGGGCATGCCAGTGCATGGGGTAGCCCGGATTTTTCGGGTGATCGATGATCACGATGTCGGCGTTTTCATCCCCGAATGTCCCGTTCAGTTTGACCCACCTGGCGCGTGTGCTCCAGACATCGTCGTCTGTGATGCCTTCGCTGCTGAGGTAGTGCCCGTTGGCGCCTTTGCTGCCCACGACCGTGGTCTTGATCCCACGGTCATCCGTAAAGGTACTCTCCTTGATACTGCTGGCCAACTGCAGGGGGGTGGTGACTCGGATGGCAATACAGCCTTCCTTGTTGTCCTGGAAGCTGACGTCTGTTTCGGCCGTGAGTTTGGAGTCACGGTCAATGATGCGAAGATCCCCTTCACCCGAAAAGGTGAAGGTGGTCTCTTCCTTCAGCAGGACCTTGCCATCATTGTCAATCCAGTCACAGGCCACCACGAGCTTGCCCTGGTCGCCACTTTTCATGGTCTTGATCTCACGATGTTTGATAGCCCCATACTCCGGTTTTTTGCTCGCCGCAATGGCCCCGGAATTGTTCCAGAAATCCAGGCCGTTCACATTGCCGTAGTTGAACCAGATGCCCACGTGGTGGGGGTGATCATCCGTTTCATTGGGCATGGGCGGGTAATTACGGGTCAGTGTGGTGCCCCGGGCTGTGCGTACCGGATAGAGCACGGGCTTGAAAATTGTGGGATGCCACCAGTAGGAGGTGAACTCCCGTCCGTCAATGATCACTTCGACACGGTTTTCGCCCGGGATCTTGCTCAGCTTGACCTTGGCGCTGTCTGATGCAGCAGAGCATCCAAGAACCGGGATGACTGCCAGGACAAGCCCACACAGGACTATTTTACTCATAGTGACCTCCTTTGGAATAGGCAAGACAGGCTTCCATTGCCTGTCTTGCCCGGTTATCGTTTCAGAACTAGACCTTGTCTGCTGTGGGGCACACAAAGGGGGCGCGATAGTCTGCGGTCAACAGCTCGTTGGCAGCCGCGTTGTTGGTGAATACTTCCTTGACCGGATCGAACTTCAGCATGGGGCCCATGGACATGGGATACTTGTCCAGATCCACGCCATTGTCCGTCAGGTGACGGGCCGTGCGGTACAGTGTCTCGATATTCTGGTCGCGGCTGGGGACATTTTCCAGGATGGCCCTGGCTTCGGACACCGAGACCTTGTTGTCTTCGCCCAGGTAATAGCTGATATTGGCCAGGTCAGCCAGGCCGGCTGAGAGGTGGCCCTGGAATGCGTCGGAATTGAGGTCCTGACTCCTTCGGCTTCGCATGGCGTCGATAAAGTTGCCGTAGTGATCGCCGCCGCCCTTGAATTCCTTGATGATTTTGCCCTTGAGATCGAACGCGATACAGTGCGTGTATTCGATCTGGACCAGGTAGCCCTCAGTGCCATAGAAGATGACGCCGATCTTGTTGCCTTTGGTCTGGTTGTTAAACATGGTGGTGATTCCCATGTCTGCTGAATCGTCCACAGACAGGCCTCGCGTTTCGAACACCATGGTCTTGTCGCCGTAGTCATAGATGGCCACTTCCGTGTTGGCGGTGTCACCTGCATCGATGTAGTTGGGGTCATTGCGTTCTGCCTGATACCCTAAGCGCCCACCGTAGGTGATGATCGAGTTGGGATGGCGGTTGATGCCCAGTCCCCAGCGTGCGATGTCCGTCTGGTGGGGTCCCTGGTTGCCTGAGTCGCCATTGCCGTACGCACGCTGCCAGTGCCAGTCATAGTGAAGCTTGGGGCGCGTGAGTTTGGGTGTGGTATATTGAACCGGGCCGCTCCACAGGTTGAAATCGATCTGCTCTGGAATGGGATAGTCCCCCAGGGCACCAATGGATTTGCGGCGTTTGTAGCAGAGACCGCGTGAGAAGTTGACCTCGCCGATGCCGCCTTCTTCGATAAATTTCATGGCATTCTGAACGGCCGGGTTGGAACGACATTGCGTCCCTACCTGACAGATCTTTTTGTATTTTTTGGCCGCAGTCACCAGGGCCCGGCCTTCCTTGATGTTGTGGCAGATGGGTTTTTCAATGTACGCATCGAGACCTGCCTGCATGGCCCAGATCCCGGCCAGGGCATGCCAGTGGTTGGGTGTGGCAGTGGTGATGAAATCGAGGGACTTGTCGTCAAACGCCGTACGCATGTCCTTGACCCATTTCGGACGTTTGCCCGTGCGTTTTTCAATGTCAGCACAGTTTTTTTCGCCCACCTTTTCATCCACGTCCACGATGTAAGCGATCTCCACATCCTTGCGCCTGACCATGCCGCCAATGTGATCGCCGCCGCGACTGTTGACACCGATGATCGCGCACAAGAGCTTTTCATTGGGACTGGATGATTGCCCGGTTGCCATTTGGCTGAATATGGGGGTCGCCACAGCGGCAGCTGCAGCAGCTGTGGCAAACAGAGAATCTTCAAGAAACTGCCGACGCGTTTGCTTTTTCATGTTGTCGTCTCCAAAAAACTTAAGGTTTGTTGTGTTCCTTATAATACAGAGGTGGCAATCTTAGGGCCTGACGCCAGCAGACTACCTGAGCCATACTAAGTCCAAACAGGGTAAATCGCAAGAGGCTTCTGGAACTTTAGGGTCTTTTCGTGCGAGAAATTGGGACACGCAAGTGGCCTGCCTTTTCGGGGCTGATGGCCCCTGCTCAGGGCCGTGTGGATTTCTTCTTGATCTGCCCTGTCTGAGGCGTATAATCGTGCGTATGATAAGAAAACCACAGTATCTGGCGATCCACCATTGTGTTCTCATAGCACTCCTTGTGATGATCCTGGCCCCCTATGCCGGGGCAGCGACCGCTCTGGACCGATACGTCGCTGAGCCTGATCCGGCCTACCACTACGAGTTGGTGAAGACCGAGACGTCCGAACACGGGACCACCTACATCCTCAAGATGACCTCACAGTCGTGGCTCACAGCGAGTGAAGTCCAGCCCACTGTCTGGTGGCACTGGCTCATTGTCAATCGCCCCAAACAGGTTCCCCACAGGACGGCACTGTTGTTCATAGGCGGCGGCAACAACCGGGATGACAGACTCCCTGGCGTGGACAAGACCATGATCCGGATTGCCCAGGCCACAGGGTCCGTGGTGATTCAGTTGAAACAGGTCCCCAATCAACCGCTGATTTTTCATGGCGACGGCGTGGAGCGTGTGGAGGATGATCTGATTGCGTATGGCTGGGATCAATTTCTGCGTGGGGGACGCGATGAGTGGCTGGCCCGGCTGCCCATGACCAAGAGTGCGGTGCGTGCCATGGACACGGTCTCTGACTTTTTTGCCAGGCCGGACCAGGGCGCATTGACGATTGACAAGTTCGTGGTGGCTGGTGGGTCCAAACGCGGGTGGACGACCTGGACGACCGGCATTGTGGACAAACGTGTGGTGTCCATCGCGCCGATCGTGATTGATGTGCTCAACACGGTGCCCTCGTTCAAGCATCACTGGGAGGCCTATGGGTTTTACGCGCCGGCCGTGGGCAACTATGTGGATCACGGCATCATGCAATGGCAGGATACGACCGAGTATCAGTCCCTGGTCAAGATCGTGGAACCCTACGAATACAGAGATCGTTTGACCCTGCCCAAGCTGTTGATCAATGCCACGGGTGATCAGTTTTTTCTGCCGGATTCGCACCGCTTTTACTTTGACCAATTGAAGGGACCTAAATACATCCGATACGTGCCCAATGCCGACCATTCATTGGACGACACGGATGCCATTGAAACGCTCTGCGCCTGGCAGTATGCCATGGCCAATCATAAGCCTCTGCCTCAGTATGACTGGAAAGTCGACTGGGCACAGGGTACGATCCATGTGCAGGTCAAAGACCAGCCCGCAAAAATTCTCCTGTGGCAGGCCACCAATCCTGAGGCTCGCGATTTCCGCGTGGAAACGCTCGGCAAGGTCTGGACGAGCAGTCCAATCAGTGGCTCGCGCGGGGGTGGGATTGTGGCACGCGTGACAAAACCGGACAGAGGATGGACCGCGTTTCTTGTGGAATTGACGTATGCCATCGACGGGTCACCGACGCCATTGAAACTGACCAGCGGGGTCGCAGTGGTCCCGGATGTACTGCCGTTTGCAGGCAAGAGCCCCAACGGCAATCCCAAAACGCTGACCGAGCCAATGCCGTGACAAGGTCGCCTTCCTGAAAAAGTCATTGAGGCATCATCTCTATCGCCCCGGAATCCTTCATGCAGGAGGACGATATGGACAAAAAATGTGAAAAACCAAGATGGATATTTTCAAATACCTGCAAACCTTCTATAATCCGCCGTGCGTTTCCGGCTTCTTGAGGCTGCATGAGTCCTCTGGATGACGAACGAGTATTTTATGACCGGACAAATAGCCTGATGAGGGCTGCGTCAATGTCCATCTTGTTGTCAGTTAATATAATTTACTCGAATATCAAGAAAAAGACTATTTTTTGCGTGGAGGATTATCACGATGCTTGACCCTGTACCCATGTCAAGAACAGGTTACAACAAACTGATGGAAGAATTAGACCGACTGGAGACTGTGGAACTGCCTGAAGTTCAGCAGACTGTGGCTGATGCGCGTGAAGAAGGCGACTTGAAAGAAAATGGGGCGTACATCTACGGGCGCCAGCGTCAAGGCCATATCGTAGGTCGGATTAGTGAATTGAAGGGTAAACTGAATCGGGCGGATATCGTGGACTGTACCAAGGTGGATTGCAGTCGCGCCGTGTTCGGTACGGTTGTGTCTCTGTTGGATTTGGATACTGAAGAAACTGTGACGTACCAGTTGCTGGGACCTGACGATGCTGACTATGAGACAGGAAGCATTTCCATTCAATCTCCCATTGGACGATCGATTGTGGGGCACTCGGTGGGAGACAAGTTGACCGTCAAAGTCCCTCGCGGCGACCGTCATTTGGAGGTGATTGACATTGCCAAGCCTGAGGTTGATTAACCTGTGATATTCCCTGTCTGACAAGGGCTATTTGTTCATCGTTCCCCTATTTTTGCTCATACACAGACTCAAAGGTATACGTGCCGGAGGTAACGGCAAACACGATGGTGTTGCCGTCTTTCTTGATGAACGTGACACCTGGGGCTGCGGCGGCGAGGCAGCCGCCTTCCGTCACTTGGTCAGGGCCTGAGCTCGGAACGGTCACCGTGGCCGTGGTATTGGCCGGGATCGTGACATTCAGCGTAAATTGACGGTCTGTACGCGACCAGTGAACGCTGATCCTGCCTTGAATGGAATCGTAGCTGGCCCTGGCAAATGTCAGGTCACCCACCGGGCTCGGCTTGATCACAATCTTCTTGAACCCGGGGGCTGCCGGGTCGCACTGGATGCCTGCGAGATCGTGGTAGAACCACTCCATGATGTGTCCGAGCATGAAGTGGTTCTGGGATGACCCGCCGTCCCAGGCCTCGGTCAGGCTGGTGGCACCCTTCTTGAGTTGGTAGCCATAGCCGGGTTTTTCCGATTGATTGTTCATGGCGTAGATCACGTCCGACCGTCCTCCGTCAGCCAGGGCACGCAGCAGATACCGATACCCCACGTCTCCGGCCGTGACGGCATTGCCGCGTTTTTCCACATCGTCCACCAGGGCCTGGAGCACGCGCTCGCGATGCGCCGGTTCGCAAAAGCCCATGACCAGGGCAATGGCATTGGCGCACTGGCTGCCTGTGGCGTACTGGCCGGTCTGCTCGCTGTAAAAGGTCTCGTTAAATGCTGTACGAATGTCGCGGGCCAGGGCGTCGTAAAGACCGGCGTCACGATCAAACCCGAACAGGTTCGCGGCCCGGGCCAGGACCTGGACATCCGCATAGTAAAAGGCCGTGGCAGTCAGGGCCTTGGGCGTCAATTGCGCATACCCGGGCGCGTTGGGACCGATGTCATACCAGTCTCCCAGACCATGGGACACGATGTGGTTGTCGGCACGGCTGGTCAGGTAGTCCACATAGCGCTTCATGTTGTCATAGTAGCGCTGCAGCAGTGTGGTGTCACCCGTGAAGTCGTATTGCTGCTGCGGCACCAGCACCGCGGCACTGCCCCATTCCGGAGAATCGCGGAAGCCCCCGCTGAACGCCACATACTCCGGGGCAATGTCCGGGACCAGGCCGTTGTCCAGTTGTGCATCGGCCATGTCCGTCATACTCTTGTTGAACAGGCCGGTCAGGTCAAAGCCGTATCGCAGGGACGGGCCGTTGAGGTGGTACTGCTCCAGCCAGCCGAGCTTTTCGCGGTGGGGACAGTCCGTGATCACACTGAACAGGTTGCTGCGCTGGGCCCAGCGGATGAGGCGGAAGATCCGATTGAACAGGTCATTGGAACAGGCAAACGTGCCTATGGGTTGCGCGGCACTGTGCACGACCACGCCCTCCAGGGACTCTATCACGGGCAGTGCCTGGCCGTCCGGCGAGGACAGGTCCACCTGCAGGTAGCGTGCCCCTCGATAGAAGAACTGGGGAAACCAGGTCTCCTTGTCGCGACCTGCCAGTGTGTAGGTCCAGTAGGACTTTCCCCCGCACATGGTGTCGTTGATTTCGCCATTCTCATGCAGCAGCTCGGACGGGATCAGACGCACTGAAGACCCGGCCGGACCGGTGACCGTGATCCTGGGGATGAGCGAGACATTCTGGCCCAGGTCGTACACGACTCTGGTCTTGCTGAGGGCATTGACTGCCACGGGCTTGAGTACGTCAAACGGGCGAACCGGGGACGCTGCATAGGACAGGCCTCGCAGTGTGCCTCCAGGTCCGGTCGTGACTTTGGCTGCAGGCCAGGCGTGCGTGAACCCGGGGCGGTCCCAGCCGGTCTGTTCCAGACGCGCGTCTCTGTCCTCGCCGCCATACACGCAGGAAAAGGTGATAGGGCCTGCGTGGACCTGCCAGGTCTGATCCGTGCCGAGGATCTCCGAGTGACCGTCTGCATAATCCAGACACAGGTGTGCGATGGCCTTTTTCGGGCCGAACACACCGGTGAGCTTGGTGTAGCGTCCGCCCGTGATGCGATAAAATCCATTGCCCAGGATGAGACCGGCTGCATTGGCTCCGGGCTGCAGCAGGGCAGTGACATCGTAGGTATTGTAAAGAACGGTCTTGCGGTAATCGGTCCAGCCCGGTGTGATCAGGTCCTGACCCACCTTGCGGCCATTGATGGACATTTCATACTGGGCCATACCTGTCACATGAACTGTGGCCCGAGTCAAATGCTCGCCCACACGGAACTCGCGGCGCAGCAGCAGGGAGGCCGGTTCATTGGCATCCGATTCTCCCGATCCGGTCATGCCGATCCACCGGCCTGTCCAGTCCTTTGTCTCGAGCAGGCCCATGGTCCACTGGGCCGGTTCGCTCCAGGAAGACTGGGCATTCATCTGGTCCCAGATCCGCACCTTCCACCAGACCTGACCGCTGGATTTCAGGGCCTTGCCTGCGTAGAGGATCTGATTGGTGGCCTCTGATGTCACCTTGTCGGAGTCCCAGAGGTCGCCCTGGTCTCTAGCCAGCAGATCCAGTGACGAGGCAGCCAGGACCCGGTACGCGGTCTGTGTCACGCCGCGGGTGCCGGGATTGTGCGCCTTGAGAATCCAGCTCAGACGCGGCTGACGCGAGTCCACGCCCCACGGATTCTCTCGACCCTCACATCGCAGGCGATCACAGGCAGCGGCTGCTGTGTCACGGGCCTGGGCCACGGGCATGAGACCGTCCGTGATGTTCACAGGGTTTGATGCGATCTGCACTGTGGCAGGGGGCAGGCCTGCACGCACGGCAGTCAAGGTGATGAGGCCCGGTGTAAGGGTCGACCGTATGGCCACGCGGTTGATGCCGCACTCGGTGTTGAGATAGAGGTTGTTCGTGGAATTCGGCAGTGCGCTGTTGATCCCGCCGCGCCAGATGACCGGGCCTGTGACTGTAAAGTCCACGCGCGTTTCATCCGTGGGGCAGCGCAGGCCCTGGGCGTCCACCACCTCGAAGTCGATCAAGGCCACGTCCGAGCCGTCCGCCAGCAATCCTGCAGGGCTGGTGCGGACCGTGAGTTTCAGGGCCGCGGGGTCGCCTGCGGTCCTGATTTCATGCTGCGCCACGATCTTGCCGTGCTGCAGGGCCACGGCCTTGATCGTGCCTGGTGCGAATACCACGTCCGGGAAGGCATAGATGAAACCGCTGTCGGGCGCATCGTTTTTGCCCAGGGATAGACCATTCACGAATAATTCAACGGTGTCACAGTGGCTGGCGATGACAGAGAGGGTCTTCTTTGTGTCTGCCGGATACGTCCAGTGACCGAGGATGTGGAGGTCGGGCTCTGGATTCTGCATCACGCGGTGGGCATGGAATGCCTGCTTGGGCAGACGCATGCCGTCCACCTTGCCGCTGACACGCAGCACGGCACTGCTCTGCTGGCGTCCGTCTGCATTGGAATCCGACCAATAGATCGAGGCATACCCGGACCACTTTGAATGTGCAGGATCGGGATTGTCAATCCGGTTGATCGCGTATTCATGGTAGCGGCGTGCGGTAGCCAGCGCAAAGGTCTCCGAGTTCCAGGCGTACGTGTCCTGGGGACCTTTCTTGAAGCCGAAGTGCGGCGGAGAAACATCGTCCCAGATGCTGCGCAGGGCTTCATCACGAAAGTCCTCGGTTTCAATGAGGGGCGCGCGGTCGCGGCGTTCTGCACTGTACCCGCGAAAGATGGCCGCGGGCGTGGGCAGGCTGTCCGTACGCCGATCCTGACCCACCATGACGCCGTAGTACTCGCAGATCGAGTTGATGGCTGCTGCGGCCCTGCTGTCTGCGCCGTGACGCGTGCCCATGACGCGACCGCCGTGGGGGTCCCATTGTGTGCGCAGGGCCACCATCTCTTCCATGTGGGGGACAGTCACGACCTGATTGCCGGCCTCCCAGAAGAGGATGCTGGGGCTGTTGCGGAAGTAAATGATGGTGTTTCGCATGACCTCGGCACGCTGGGCCCACTGTCGATTGGCCACACGCGTAGAGTTTCTTGTGTCCAGGACCGGGTCCTTTTCCTTGTCCCCTGCAGGGCAGACCTGGACAATGCCGTATTTGTCGCAGGATCGCACGTCTGCGGCCTGGGGTGCGATGTGCATCCATCGGATATAATTGGCGCGGCTGGCACGCACGAGTCGGGCATTTTCATCGTGCATCCAGTCCGGATACGCCTGGCCCAGACCGGCCCAGTCGTTGACCGATCGCTGGGCATACCCGGTGAGCCAGATGAATCTGTCATTGAGGTACACACCGCCTGTGCCTGCGCCGCCCCTGAATTCGGTCTTGCGGAAGCCGGTTTTGACTCGGGTGACATCCACGACCTTGCCGTCCGTGGAGAGGATGGAATACACGTCGTACAGATAGGGATCATCCACGTCCCAGAAACGCGTGCGTGTGAGTGGTCCGGCCGCTGTCAAGGTCTCGGTCTGGCCGGGGACCAGGTCAGAGGTGTCACCCTCAAATCTGGCGCATACCTTGCCGCCCCCATCGATCACGATGGCGCTCAGGGTAATTTCTGCAGAGTTCCCGGACTCATTGCGCACCTGCGATTCCACGTGGATCTCTGCGGTGTGTGCTGCCAGATTGATGTCCTTGGCGTACACATACACGCCGGTAGTCTGGAGATTCTCGTAGAGCGGCAGGGTCTGGTACAGTTTACCCGTGAGGTGCAGCCGGACATTGCGGTTCAGGCCGCCGAAATTGGGGTTGAACGCGCGCCCCATCCACTGAAAACCCACGCCCGTGGCTTCTTCTTTGTAATCATTGCTGTTGTCCACCTTGACAGCCAGCACGTTTTCTGCATCACCGAATGTGACGAAGTCGGTGATGTCCAGTCCACAGGCCGTGACGCCATTCTCGGATTTGCCGACAGGCTTGCCATTGACAAAAAACCGTCCGGCCTGCTTGAGCCCTTCGAATTCGAGAAAGACCTTGCCGTCCCTGGCTGACATCGGGAGTCTGAAGTGCTTGCGATACCAGCCGATACCGGCATAGGCATTGCGATCACCGCCGCTGTGACTGATGAACGATCTGTAACTGTCCACGTCGTTCCACGTGTGAGGCGTGCTGACCGTGGTCCAGGTCGAGTCATCGAACTGAGGATCGGCTGCCTGCGCCACGTCCTCGCGAATGAACTGCCAGGCAGGATTGAAGTTGTAGGTCGTGCGCGGTGAGACCGGGGGTGTGAATGTCGTGACATCCGCGGTATGCTGTGCGCGGCCCGGATGGCTGAGCAGAGTGACCAGTACGATCGAAAGGAAGACGGCATGCATAGATCTCTTCATCTTTGACTCTTTCTACTGATTAAGGGGTGTCAAATCTGTCCATGCCTATATATATGCCCCCTGGAGGCATTCTGTGAAATCATTTTTTGTGGAAAACACCTTTGGGCCTAAAAAAAACTATTTTACTGAAGTTTCCTGCTTATAATGGAATCGACTCAGCTACTTTTAAGATAGAAAAAGGGAAAACCATGAGATTCAAACCATTCAGTCTGTTTGTCATCACGATGCTTTGGCTGGCGGCCTTATCCTCTGCATCGGCAGATTCGTGCGCTGTCTATTTCGGTACGTATACGCGTGCTAACCAGGGTAGTGAAGGGATCTACAGGAGTGTCCTTGACCTGGAGACCGGTGAACTCTCGGCCCCTGTGCTGGCTGCCAGGGCGAACAATCCCTCCTTTATAGAGATCCACCCCAATGGGAGATTTCTGGCAGCTGTGAGTGAAGCCGGGCGGGCCGGGAGTGTCAGTGCGTATGCGATTGACGCCACAACCGGGCAGCTCACCCTCCTCAATCAGCAGCCTTCGGGCGGGTCAGGCCCGTGTCACGTGAGTTTTGACCGGGCAGGTCAGTATTGTCTTGTGACCAATTACAACAGCGGCAGCGCGTCTGTGATACCTGTGTTGCCGAAGGGTCTTCTGGGTGATCCCACAGCCTGTGTGCAGCATACAGGTGCCAGTCTCAATCCCAGCAGACAGCAGGGCCCCCATGCCCATTCCGTCAATATGACGCCGGACGGGCGTCTGATCCTGGTGGCAGACCTGGGCATCGACAAGATCATGATCTACAGGCTGAATCAAGACACAGGTGCCCTGGTTGCGCACGATCCGCCCTGTGTCCCCATGACACCCGGTGCAGGGCCGCGGCATCTGTGTTTCAGCCCCAATGGCAAACAGGTCTATGTGATCAATGAACTGAACAGCACTGTCACGGCACTGGCCTATGACTCTGCGTCCGGCAGGTTCAGCGAGATCCAGACTGTCACCACGCTGCCACAGGACTACAAAGGCGCCAATGGCTGTGCCGAGGTGCGCGTGCACCCCAGCGGCAAATTTCTGTACGGATCCAATCGAGGTCACAACAGTATTGTGGTGTACCGGATCGATCCGGACAACGGCAGGCTGAGTTGGGTCAACCATGAAACCCGGGACATCAAGACACCTCGCAACTTCAACATTGATCCTTCCGGCCAATTCTGTGTTGTGGCCAACCAGGACAGCGCCAGTGTGGTGGTGTTCCGTATCGACCCGGGCACAGGCGGACTCACGCCCACAGGTCACAAGATCTCCATTGCCAGTCCGGTGTGTATTCGATTTCTCAGTACAAAGGCACCTCGATGATAAAGGGATTGGCCTGCTTTCTCCTATGTGTCGGAGGCCTGCTGTCGTCTGCCCGGGCCGGGGACGCGCCCGAGACGTGGGGCCTTTGGACGCAGTGGGGCGATCAGGGGGACGGCACGTATCGCAATCCTGTCTTGCCCAGCGACTACAGTGATATTGACTGCATCCGTGTGGGCTCGGACTACTATGCGATTTCTTCGACGTTTCAATATTCACCCGGCATGGTGATCCTGCATTCCAAAGATCTTGTGAACTGGACGATCCTGAGCCATGTGATTTCGGATGTCACCCAGATGGGACCGGCATTCAACTGGGACCGCATGGATCGTTATGGCAGGGGTGTGTGGGCCGGTGCCATTCGGTACCACGACCACAGGTTTTGGGTCTATTTCGGCACACCGGATGAAGGCTACTTTATGAGTACGGCAGCCCATCCTGCCGGGCCGTGGACACCTCTGCACCAGACACTTGCGGCCGTGGGCTGGGACGACTGCTGTCCGTTCTGGGACGACGACGGCCAGGGCTATCTCGCGGGCACCTGCTTCAAGGAGGGGTACAAGACCTATCTCTTCAAGCTGACGCCGGATGGTCGTGACATCATCCCTGACTCCGGTATCATCATCAATCAGGGCATGCGGCGTGAAGCCAGTAAGCTCTACAAGATCAATGGCCTGTACTATCATTTCTTCAGTGAATACGATTCCAAAAAAGGCCGGTACTGCATGATGCAGCGGTCCAGCAACATTGCAGGGCCGTACACGGAGGTCAAACAGCTCAGCCATGCGCAGAAGGCATTCAGAGAGCCCAACCAGGGCGGTATCGTGCAGACCGAGCAGGGCGACTGGTATTTTTTTACACACCACGGCAGCGGGTCCTGGGAAGGACGATGCAACAGCCTGCTGCCTGTGACCTGGCAGGAGGGCTGGCCCATCCTTGGTCAGGTGGGTGAGGACGGCATGGGCACCATGGTCTGGTCCGGCAGGAAACCTGTGCCGGATGCGCCCAGGGCGATACCGCAAACGAGTGACGATTTTTCGTGTGACGCACTCCCGCCCCAGTGGGAGTGGAACCACCAACCGAGGGCTGACAAATGGTCACTCACTGAACGGCGCGGCTGGCTGCGCCTCTATGCATTCAAGCCCCTGGAGCTGGACGACCCGCTCAAGGCAGGCAACACGCTCACCCAGCGATGCTTCCGATCGAGTGCTAATGAAGTCATTGTTAAACTCGACCTCAGCGCCATGGCCGATGGCCAGAAGGCGGGCCTGTGTCACTATGCCAAAACCCACGCAGCGCTGGGCGTGGCCCAGCAGGGTGTCACACGCACATTGGAATACAGGCTCGATGGACGGGTCACTGCGGGTCCGAGACTGACAGCCAACACCCTGTGGATCAGATCGACCTGGGGACTCGATGGGAAGAGTCAATTTGCCTACAGCCTGGAAGGCCGGGTCTATACCGACTTGGGTGGGCCGTATGCCCTGTCCTGGGGGCATTATCGCGGTGACCGACTTGGCCTCTACTCCTACAACAACCAGGCTGAGGCCGGTTTTCTGGATGTGGATTATTTTAGTTACACGGTCAGATAGCGCGACGCAGCCTTGACAACAGGACGCGGCATACCCGGACCTCGGTGAGAACCTGGTACGCCCATGCATCTCATCTCGAATACCTGCGCCTCCTTGTCTGCTGGTTCAACGCGGTGAAACAGCAGTGAGGTCTCCGACTCAGGCGTACTCGTTTCGAGCCCTGATGATCAGGTCAACCATATCCTGGCCGCCGCTTGCATTGTTCTCGGAGCTGTTGTGAGAGCTCTGCACGGCCACCACTCGGGGCCAGCCCTCTCCACTCCACCAGCCGAAAAACGGTCCGCCGGACTGCCCAGGCCACACGTCGCCCCGGTGGGACATGGATTCATGCGAATCGAACTGCCACCATGAACCGTCCAGAGAAATATTACTCTCAAAGGTCGGTCGGTTGCCGCCTGTAAGGTCGCCCGGATATCCGACATGGGACCAGTAGGCGCCACCATCCCAGCCATCCGTATAGCCGCGCGACCCCATCCACCCGGTCAAGTTGCCCATACGTGTGCCGAGCACCACGCACACGTAGTCATACATCCCCTCGATCCAGTCGATCGTGGGCCCCGTGACTTTGTGCTTGAAGTAGACACGCGTCCCCCAGGCCTCGCCAAAGGGCGTGCTCCCGTTGAAGTAGGAGGGCCTGAAGCGTATCCAGCCGGCTGTGCCGTTGCTGTTCCACTGGATGGCATGGCTGACTGTCAGGAGGTGACGCGGGCCGACCATCACACCGCTCGATTGACCAATGGGCGTGTCAACACGGCCGCACGTGCACCACGGAAACGACGTGTCGCTGAACACACGACGGCTCTCGGGCAGAAAGATCGTGGTGGCTTCATTGCCCGACTTTTCCGCATTCTTTGCCACTGGACCGCGTGTCTTTCGCGGTGTGTCAAGGGTCTTCGACAGTCGGGCCGGTGCAGTCTTCCTCACAAGGTGATCCGGGAGGAAACCCTGGATCTCCAGGGCCTTGTTGAATGAACGGGACTTGTTGCCCAAGGACTTGAGGCCCTTGGTCGTGATGGACGGTGGGAAGACGTGTGTCCCAATGTTGAACTGTTCGATCGTCAGCTTTAACTGCTTGGCAGTGCTTCTGTCTCGCTTGAGGCTCACACTCGCCTTGGTGCTGACAACACCCGGAATCACCATCGGCCACTCAATACTCACACCGGCAAGGGGCTTCTTTGCCTTTTGTGTCTTGATTTTTCGGGCCACATCTTTTGCCAGGATAGGCTGCGGCTGGTTCTTGAATGCCAAGTTCTTGTCTTGTCTGATCTTCATGGTTCGTTTCCTTTCTTGGGTTCATTCTCAGATCACGCTCCGCCTTCCAAGAGAGCACTGCGTCTGACCCTTATGACATGCTCCAAGGGGATGCAACCTGCGACGGCAATCGCCTGGTTTCTGAACTGAACGGATAGGAAGTTGGACTTAACCTTCGTGGTGTGGTGGTGGTTGTTCCATGGGTTGACTCCTTTCGATAAATCATTCCTTTGGTTAATTTCCCATGACTATGACTGCACAGAAATTGACGGGTCGGAATTTATTGACAGGAATTACTATTTTGCAACCATTGATGTGAGTATATCCTCAGTGATTGGCGGATCAAGGGGAAACTGTGTGAAGAATTATTTTTTTGCCCTGGCAATGAGGGCGGGCTGAAGGAGACGCCGGTCACAGGAAAAACAACTCCAGGATTGTCATGGCGGTCCCAACGGTGTGGCTCACGTGTCCACATGGACCGTGGGCTTTGGCGCTTCGCTAAAAGCTGCGGCCGAACGCTGAATGCTCTACTGAGTGCCTTCAATGACGTTGCTTCGTACGGTGATTGTGGCTCGGTTGTGATAGCGACCTGCACCGCCGGTCACATAGCCAAAACTCGTGGATAGTACGGTGCCGTCCTCCAGTGTGGCGCGAATCTGAAAATTGCTGTCTCCTGTGATGGAAAAAGTCAGTTGTGCTGTTTCGCCATCTGATATGTTCGATACTGTATAGGGCTTTCCACACACGATCAGTCTACATTCATCGAGGATCATGCCTGAGGAGTTCCTCACCAAAAGGACATTACGACTCCATTGAAAACAGGCAAATCCTGCCATGGCCAGGAGGATCAAAAGAGGAGACAACGCTCTAAACAACTTATTTTTCTTGGTTTTTGCCATGCTACACAGAGTCTTGGTGTCCTGTCAAAGCCACTCGTCTCTTATAACACTTTAGCTGTTACAAGCAAAAGTGTTGGTTCACGGTTCACGGTTTACGGTTTACGGTTCACGGTTCTAGGTCATAGGTTCACAGTTCAAGGTTTACGGTTCACGGTTGATGCAATGACTGAAAACTGGACACGCAAGGGCGTTTTTTTTGAGGCCCTGTGTCAAATCCATGGCAGGCACTTGCCCTGGAGGCCAACACCTACGTGGCGGAAGTCTCTGCAGCGCTATGGATAATCCCGAAGAATTCTTCTTCGGATTGTGTGGTCAGGAGGGATTGGCGTGTCTCTTCATGGCCGAGGAGTTGGGCCATGGCGCCCAGGAGTTTGACGTGATCGTCCGGGGTGCCTGCGCCACTCAGAATCAAGGCAATGAGGTGACAGGGTGCATTGTCCATACCGCCGAACACAATGCCTTCTGCGTGACGGGCAAAGACCACGATGGGGTGGTCCAGGGCCAGGAGCCGTCCGTGGGGTATGGCAATACCGTGTCCCATGCCGGTAGACATGAGCTGCTCTCGCTCCTTGATGAGTTGAAGGGCCTCCTTCTGATCAAAGGGCTGGCTGGCTGTTTGTGCGGCATGGCGGACCAGGGCCTGGAGCGTTTCTTCCTTGGTCCGGGTGGCGATGTCCAGCAGGATGTCAGACGGTGACAGGATCGACAGGAGACGCTCGATCGCAGCTGAGGGTGTTTTTCGCTGACTGGCTGCCCTGAAGGCGGCCTCTTCGCCGCTGACCCAACTTCGCCAGTGGCGCAGGGTTCGGTCTGACATCAATACGCCTGCAATTTCAAAGAAAACAATGGAGGGCAACAGCACGGCTGCGATCATGGGACGGCCCAGAATGGTGGCCGCATAGATGGCTTCCACGGCAGCCACGCCTGCCTGGGGCAGGAGCAGGTAGGGCAGGCAGGAGGCTATCTTGCGATCCTCTTTCATGATTCTGCAGCCCAGCCAGGTCCCAAAGATTTTACCGAACGTACGCGTGGCCACATAGACCAGAACCAAAAGGGCTGTGTAGCGGTCAAAGCTGTCAAACCGGACCGTGGAGCCGAGCAGGGCAAAAAAGGAGAGGTTCAACAGGGCGCTGAGGTTGTCTATTTTCAGTGAGTCGAAGATGGCATGCGAATGTAGATTGGCCACAAGGAATCCTGCAAAGGCGGCCGCGGCAAAAAAGGGCAGATGAAAATAATGGGCCACGCCTGCACCCAGGGACACCGTGGCCACCACCACCAGAAAGATCTGGGCCGTGGGAGAGGGGTGCTCCGCCAGCATGTGGCTGAGCAGGCCTGTGGCGTCGTCCCAGGAGGACTCCTTGTCGCGTATCAGGGAGGGCGGCTGACGCCGGATCAGGATCAGTAGAATCAGGAAGATCCCGGCACCCACGCCATGGGCCAGGGCGAGGTTTTTCAGCACAGGCCACAGGGTGAGCTTGGCCACGGCCCAGGACGCATAGGCAGAATAGTCATTGCCGTGTCTGCGTGCCAGTTGTACCAGCAGGGAAAAGATGACAATGCCTATGACATCGGACAGCACCTCGACACTGCCCAGAATATTTCGCAACCGGCCCTCAATGCGCAGGCGGTTGAGAATCACAAAGGTCATGGCCGGGGCTGTGGCCACACCAATGGCACCAATGATCAGGGCTTCGATCAACGGCAGTCTGCCGAGCGACCAGAGACCGAGGAAGACCAGGACAAAGGTCAGGGTCGTCTGGATAAGACCGATCATGAGGGTGGATCGTCCCACGTACCGCAGGCGATCCAGGTGCAGTTCTTCTCCGATACTGAAGGCCACAAGACTCACAAAGATAAAGATGAAGAAACTGAAGCTGGCCACTGCCTCGGTGTAGGCAAATCCGGCTGGCAGCAGGCCCAGGGTTTGCAGTGCCCAGGGACCCACCAGCACGCCGCCCAGCAACTGGCCTGTGGCCACAGACAGCTTGAACCGGTCGAACAGCTTGCCTCCGAGATGCGCAGCCAGAATGAGCACGCCCAGTGTGACCATCTGAATGGGCACAAGAGTCTGCGATCCGTTTGTCATGGCTGCCAGAAAACTCATCACGAGGATTGTAAAACCTATTGACCGTCGATTCCAGTGATAACTTTGGGGGTGAAGGGATCGCCCTTAATGACATGCACGCTGAGACGTGAACTAAAGCCGTGAGCAGGCGCAAAACATTCCCTTTTATTCTTGCCTTCCTACCTTCTTTTATTCTTACAGGACTTTTGCAAAAAGCCCTGTCGTATGTAGTTTTCAGTGTTCAGTATTCAGAGAAACGCGTTTTTTCCACTGAAAACTGTGTACTGAAAACCGAAAACTAGGACTTTGCAAAAGTCCTGTTCTTACTTTCTTTTGTTCTGTAGTGCTATGTCCTCGGGTTCTTCTTGGAGCTGCGTACAGCAATGCCAATACACACGGCAAGGCCGCCGTAGAGTACGAGGCTACCGAAGACAAACATGATCCAGGCTGAGATGGGCATAAGATTCCTTGGTTTTCAGTTTTCAGTTTTCAGTTTTGGGCTTTCTGTTCCTGGGGTCTTCCACAGGATGTAACCCAAGACAATCCAGATGATGAGTGTGCCCCAGCCGCCTATGAGCGTGGCCCATCTGGGATAGTTCTCGTAGCTGTTCAGCCATTCTGTCTTGAGATTCATGATCAAAATGATGGTCAGCACGGCCGGTGTGACGAATCGCAGCATGACGATCCACCACTGTCCCAGGGGAATCTCCGATTGTTCATTGAGTGATTTTCTGAAGTCCTGGATCGGATACAGGTAGCCAATGACCAGGCACTGAATCAGGCCGGAGATGACCAGGCCGAAGTCACACACCCACTTGTCCACAATGTCGAACCAGTAATAGCCGCCTCGCGTGACAAACAGCAGAGACAGGGGAAAGGCCACCAGCACAAAATAGCGGGCCAGTTTCTCCGGCGGGATCTGCCACTTGTCGTGGAAGCCTGTGGTAAAGGCCTCCTGCAGGGCAAAGGCCGAGTCTATGCCCAGCGTGAGCAGCGTGACAAAGAAGATCAGGCCGAACAGGACGTTCAGGGCGGGCAGCTGGCTGATGGCCGTGGGAAAGACCACAAACGCCAGGCCCGTGCCGCTGGTCGTGACATCCGCCACGGATACACCCTGGACATTGGCCAGGTACCCGAGCATGGAGAAGACCACAAAACCGGCAAAGAAACTGGTGCCGCAGTTGGCCAGACCCGTGATCAGGGCACTGTTGTTGATTTCCGCCTTTTTGCCGAGGTAGGAACCATAGCCGATCATCACGCCGGAGGCCAGGCTCAGGGAGAAGAAGATCTGGCCATAGGCCTTGAGCCAGATTTTGGGTTCCAGGAGCATGGCAAAGTTGGGGGTGAGGAAATAGCGAATGCCGTCCATGGCCCCGGGCAGTGTCAGGCCGCGTACCAGGAGTACGGCCAGCAGGATCATGGGCAGGGGGACCGTAATCAGTACGACCTTGCTCACACTGCGCACGCCTTTTCGGAGGATAAGATAGATGGCCAGCCAGGTCAGGGCCATGCCAATGACCAGGGGCCAGACCGGGGCGCCGATGTCACTGGGGCCTTCACTGCGATGCAGGACCTGGTCAAAGAAGAAGGCCTGCGGATCTGTGCCCCACGCGAGTGTGAGCGTGTGTTTGAGGTAGACACAGGCCCAGGCCAGGATCGTGGAGTAGTAAATGACAATGGCAGCACTGAGACCTGCAGCCCACCAGCCAAACCATTGCAGAGGTTTCTTCACAGAGCCGAATGCCAGGGGCGCACCCCGGTGCAGACGCTGGCCCAGACCCATCTCCAGGATGAGCATGGGAATGCCGGCAGTGAACAGGGCCGTGAAGTAGGGGATCAAAAACGCGCCGCCGCCGCTTTCATAGGCCACGTAGGGAAAACGCCACACATTTCCCAGGCCCACGGCCGAACCCACGGCTGCCATGATAAATGCGGTCCTGCTGTTCCACTGGTCTCGATGCTCTGCCATGCTCTTCTCTTCCATGAAACTCGATTGCTCTAGAACTGGTTTCAAACGTGGCCACAAGCATACTGGTGACAGACCAATGAGAAAAGCAAAAAAAATGATGTTTAGGGGTTAGGGGTTGGGATAAGGGTTCACAGTTCACGGTTCAGGGTTCACGGTTCAGGGTTCACGGGTCAGGGTTCAGGGTTCAGGGTTTAGGGGTTAGGGGCTGGGGGCAGCCGGGGCGGGGCGACGGTATTGTTCTCGCGTCCAAGTGATCTCTTGCCCACTGCACGGCCTTTGGGGTCACAAAACTGATGCCTTCTTGTGGGGATTCCATTTTTTATAAAAAATCCCTGTCATGGCCTCTGGATGTTTTTACCAGGTTTATCCGGTGTATGAGGCGTGAACGCAAAACGCTGCCCTGGGTGGACAGAATGTGTCATCACAAACTTCTTGCGTTTTTTCTGGATTTAAGTAGAATGCGCTGGATGACCAGAGACTCATGGTGGGTGGACTGGACGCCGAAGAAACCCGTTTTGGGAGGTATGAACGAATGCGTTTGACTCGATGGATAATGCTGGTGAGCTTGAGTTTGGCTTGCGTGGGGCTGATGTCCTGCAGCAAAGAGGCACCGAAAGATGAATCCGGGACACCAAAGGCGCAGACGCCGAGCACTGATAATTCAGGGGCTGGAGCCGCAGTGACCGCTGCGCAGGGCCAGGCTGCTGCAGGTGGTCTGGTGCCCTTGCCCATTACATTGCCCAAGCCTCAGTTCACGGGCACGCCCACCAATCTCAAGGGTGTGACCAATCTGGAGCCCCCTCTGGGTAGAGCCCGGCCTGATTTTCTGGCCCCTGCGGATGTGACGAATGTGGCATTGAACAAGCCTGTGACCTCGTCCATGGACCCTCCCATCATGGGTGAGCTGTCCCAGGTGGTGGATGGTGACAAGGAGGCCACTGAAGACGGTCTGGTCGACTTGGGCCCCATGAAGGAATGGGTTCAGATTGACCTGGAATCCCCACAGGAAATCTGGGCGATCCTGTTCTGGCACTTCCACAAGCAGGAGCGTGTGTATTTTGATGTGGTGGTTCAGGTGGCTGATGATCCTGATTTTATCACCAATGTACGCACCCTGTTCAACAATGACATTGACAATTCTTCAGGTCTGGGTGTGGGTACGGACAAGAACTACATTGACACCTCTGAAGGCAAGCTGGTGGATGGTAAGAAGGAAGTGGCTCAGTATGTGCGTCTGTACAGCAATGAGAACAACCTGAACGACCGAAGTCACTACCTGGAGGTAGAGGTGTACGGTCGCACGCCAAAATGAGAAAATCCCGGGTGTTGATTTTTGTGGTCGCTGTGATGATCGTGGCAGGTGGTTTGCGCTTTGCCCGTTTGTCACAGCGACCTTTGCATACAGATGAAGCCGTGCACGCAGAAAAGTTCCGTGAATTGCTGGAGCAGGGCACCTACACCTACGATCCCTTCGAATACCACGGCCCCACACTCAACTATCTCACCCTTGTCCTGGCCAGATTGCGGGGTCAGGCCACCTACCAGGCCATCACGGAATGGACATTGCGTGCCGGTCCGGCCCTGATGGGTATGCTGCTTATCCTGATGCCTCTGGGCCTGTGGGGCCTGGTGGACAAACGCGTGATCGGCCTGACCATGGTGTTTATTGCCGTGTCTCCGGCCATGGTGTTTTACAGCCGGTATTATATCCAGGAGACCTTTCTCGTGTGTTTCACCGCAGGACTGCTGGTGAGCGTGCTGCAGTATCTGCACAAACCGCATTGGGCCTGGGCCGTGATGACCGGGGTCTGTGTCGGATTGATGCATGCCACCAAGGAGACGTGCGTGATTGCATTCTTTGCTGTGTGTGCGGCTGTGTTTTTTACACGTGTCAAAGGCAAGCGGATACGGATTTCCTGGTCCCATGCTGCGCTGTGTCTTGGGAGCGGGGCACTGGTGTCAGTGGCCTGCTTTTCCTCCTTTTTTACACAGTGGCAGGGGGTCTGGGATTCTGTGGCCACGTATGCCGTGTACTTTGGGAGGGCGGGACATGAAGGGGCAAATCACCATCACCACTGGTTCTACTATCTGGATCTGCTGACCTGGGTGGAATTTCTTGAATGGCCCGGGTGGAATGAAGATTACACGGTGATCGGGGCGTTTCTGGGGATCTGGTGGGTATTTCGCCAGGAGATTCGTTCCCAGACGCAGGCCCGAACCCTCCGGTGTGTGGCTTTGTTTACCCTGGTGACACTGGTGGTCTACAGCCTGATTCCCTACAAAACACCGTGGTGTATGCTGACCTTCTTGTATGGCATGCTGGTGCTGGCCGCATTTGCCACTGTGGAGCTGGCCGCCTGGTTGGCTGACCGCCAAGAGCGTGTCGTGCTTTGGACCTTGCTCATTGTCATGGGCGTGATCAGTCCCCTGGGACAGGCCGTGGCCGAGAATTTTGTGTATGAGACGGACACGACGAATCCCTATGTGTACGGCCATACACACAAGGACATCTTCGCTTTGTCAGACGAACTGCATGCCCTGGTACGCCATGCACCCCAAGGCCGGAAGCCTGTGATTCAGGTGGTGTGTCCTGGTAAAGACTACTGGCCGCTACCCTGGTATTTGCGGGACTATGGCGAGGTGGGATACTGGTCTGCTGTGGACATGAATGAACCACTTGGGGACATCATCGTGTTTCAACGGCCTGTGGAGGCTGATATCATGACCCTGTTGTCTAAACACGAATTGTATGTGCGACTCTTTAAAGAGCCCATGCTGTTGCGCCCGGGTGTGCCGTTGGAGGCGTATGTGCGCAAGAGTTTGTGGGATGCCCGATGGAGTGATGTGGATGAGTAAATCTTTGCCCTTTAAGTATGAACGGTTCAGCCACCAGGCCATGTATACCACCTTTGAAGTCCTCATGGCCGGCGAGTCCACCACCTATCAGAAGCAGGCCGCACGCGAGGTGTTTGATGGACTCACACGCCTGGAAAAACAGATCAGCCGGTTTGTGGAGAACAGCGATCTGACGCGCCTGAATCTGGCCCCTGTGAACCACCCCGTGCTCCTGAGTCTCGACACCTTTGCCTGTTTGACCCAGGCCCTGTCCCTGTGTGAAATGACGCAGGGGACCTTGAACATCTGCATGGGCCGACGTACTGCCAAGCTGTTTGACCGCGAACCGGACAACAAGCCCGTGGTGGAGGGGACGCCTGAAGCGTCTCCCCACATGCCGCGGTGGAATCAACTCGTGCTCGATCCGGATACTCTGACAGCCATGCGTACAAGCGACGCCGTGCAGGTGGACCTGGGGGCTGTGGGCAAGGGCTTTGCGCTGGATACGATGGCCAAGACCCTGACCCAGTGGGGCCTGCCCCGATGCCTGCTCCACGGGGGCCGAAGTACGGTTCTGGTCATGGACGGTCCTGAACCGGGTTTGTCCTGGCCCGTGACACTCAGTTATCCCAATGACCCGGGCAAAACCATGACCTCCCTGGCCCTGACCCAAGGCGCCATGTCCAGTTCCTCTCAGATGGAGCAATCCCACATCATAGACCCCAAAACAGGCAATGCAGTCAGCGCCTCCAAAGCGGCCTGGTCCTCTGCACCCAATGCCATCATGGCAGACGGCCTGTCCACAGCCTTTATGATCATGCCACCCAAAGACATCAAGGCCTTGTGCGAGAAGCATCCAAAAATCGGCGCCATGCTCTGGGACGCCTCTGATGCAGAGAAGGTGGAGACATTTGGAGCCTGGATAGGGGGCAAGGCGTAGGTCGCTTTGTCCCCAAGGGACCCCCGAGGGACTTCACTTCGATCAGCTTCGCCTTTGGCTCAGCTTCGCTCCGGTTTCTGGTTGTTGGTTATCCGATGAAGATTGTGCCGCCAGCGGTCAAATTCAATTACCCTCAATTTTTTTGACACGGATTACGCGGATTTCACGGATTCATGAGCCAATAAGGACAGGCAACTGCTTTGGTCCACGAATCACACCAATTGTGTTACGAATGAGCTAACGCTGGTGTCTTGAGTCCGCCGTTTCGTGCCTTTCCTCGCATTCGTACGCCGCCGTCATGCACGCTGCGCGTGCCCCCGCCAAGGCGGATCGTCCTACGGCAGTCTCCGCTTAGGCAAATACATTTGCCACACAGAGACCGCCTTGAACTTGAATGACGGTCCCCCCGGGACCCCTGGGGGGCTTGGATTAGCAGCAACCCAGCCTTTGACATTTGGACGTTAATCGGCTGGAAGGGGCTTGTTCTTATTGACTGTCGTTACAACCTATGGTCCCTTCGTATTATAACCAAGCTCCCTACGGGGTCTGGCCTGATCATCCCCAGGCGGATCAGGGAGGATGCTCTTTAAAGCTGAGCCCGAAGGCCAACCTGAGCCCGATGGCGGAGTGTACGAAGGAAGACGCGTCGAACAAGCTTGCTTCGCGTCGCTCCAGTTTTTAGTCCCCTAGGGATCCCTAGCGGGATGTTAAGTTTCCAGTTTTAAGTTGATGGCAAGGAGGCCGGAAAAAGAAGCTGTCGGCTATCAGCCATCAGCGGTCAGCTGTTTTGAGCCGCACCCTAGGCACTTCGCTACGCTCAGCTGCGCGGGGTTCGTTTTATGAATGTTTCTCGCTGCGCTCGAATGGGGCATATCTCGCACGGAAGGCACGGGGACACAGAGAAGAAGATAACGCACGCAATCTGTATGAGCCCACGAATTGACTTTGTCATTCCGAAGTATTGAGGAATCTATTAAACGAGCCCGCGAAGCGTTCCAGAGAGCTGAGAGCTGAAGGCTGATCGCTGAAAGCTGAGCAAGGCGAAGCCCCCCCCGAGCGAAGCGGTCTTCTCTTCCTATCTTCTTCGCTTCTTATCTTCTTCTCTGCCCACCGTTCCACTGTCATACCGTCACACTGTGTCACCGTCACACGGTTCCACTGTGTACAGCCACCACCGTTGCTTGCGCTGCTTGGTGGACCTGGCCTGGCGTTCGAAGTAGACCTCCATCTCTGAGTGGTCTGTCATGCGGAGGCGATACCAGTGTTTGCGGAGGTACAGCTCGTTGGCACCGGACCGGCACGGCCCGGATTCTTTCCAGGCCTTGAGCACGGACTCGATCCAGTATTCGGTGTCCCGCCACAGGAACCCCTGGGGCAGCACCGGTTCGCCGGGCACATAAGACCGGGCAGGCG
>JAIPFM010000228.1 GCA_021736645.1 Phycisphaerae bacterium
TAATACGGCACGACCCTGAGACCGGCCAAAGGCTTGGACACATGTGATCGCACAGCCTCTTCCCCGATGTCACTGATTACCACATCCAGCGCATGGCGCACCTTGACGGTCCCATTGTACTGCATACCGCCAGCCGCCAATGTGGCCTTGATCTCAGCCCGAAGTTCTGGATTCTCCGCCAGGTATTTGTTGGTCTTGCGCAGGACCAGATAGCAGCCACTGCAAGGCGCCACCAGATCCCTGCCCTGAGCTTCTGCGATGGCCAGATTTCTGGCACCCAGGGCAAAGGAAAGCCTCTCATTGACCGCCATATAGGCTGTGGCCCCGCAACAATTCCAATCGTCGAGTTCTTCGAGCACCACGCCCAGGCATTCGGCCACTGATCGTGTAGACACGTCATAGGCCCGGTTCGTGGCCTCAAGAGAACAGCCTGGAAAATAAGCATATGCCTGTATGTTATTCATGATACGTCATGATCCTCCACGGCTGCAACTATCTGTCTGAAAGAGTCAATGCCTCTAATCGTATGAGGAATAAATGACAGCCTGCCTCTAGCAAACAACCGCCAGGTCAATTTCAATTGACCCAATATTTGAAATGGATTCATACGCAAATAGTACTTTCTGAGCAGTTTGGTCTCTGCATTGCGGCCATGATGGTTCACGACCTCCATGAACGCCTGTGACATGACAGCATTGGTAGTCCTGCTGGGACAGAGCTTGTGCTTGACACCCAGACGCTTGAGTTCATACATCACATCCGTAAAGGGGATCTTTGCCGGACAACGCACGGAACAGGAATAGCAGGATGCACACAGCCAGACCGTATTTGACTTGAGCACACGATCCAGCATACCGGCACGCAGCGCAGCGATCACTTCCCTGGGGCCATAGTCCATGGCGCCGCTGCTGGGACACGAGCCCGAACAGGTGCCGCACTGGATACATTTGTCGATGGTCTGTCCCCCGGGAAGTGCGCGAACACGTTCAAGTAATTCACGGCTCAAGCTCTCTGCCTTTGTATTGGACACAACACACTCCTTAACCCACGAATCTTGATCAGGACTACAGGCACAGCCGAACTCTTCGCCAGCCTGACAAAGCCCTATTTGTTTGACCTTTCAAACTGACCGGAACATCGACTCCAGACAGCCGACAAGACATATAACATCACAGAGGACGACACCACCACAGCACTCCAGACATGGACTCTCACCACGCAGATCTGTTGTTCCATGGTAAACCAGGAAAACATATTCATCGTCACAGACAGAATCAAAGGCACGGCTGATACCAGCATGACCCAGTAGCAGCATTTCTTCGCGGTGTCAGGGCGAGTCACATCATCCGGCTCACACACCGACTTCAGCCACCGCCAGTTCACGCCTGAAAAACGATGGCGATGTGCCGTGAGCAGCGTCCACGCGGCCATCGCAACGGCAAATACGCCGCCTGCAGTCACATGGGTCATTCGGGCATAGCCGTGCATCTCCACTTGCCTGGGCATGCCGTAAAATCCCGTGATTGCCAAACTGACCACACAAACAAAGACAATCACCCAGGCCAGCCGTCTCAAGGCTGCCCGAACGCTAATCCTCTTCGAATGAGGGGGTGTCTCAGTGTGTGTCTCTTTCCGGATCATACTCAATCCCCTTTGCCCAACGCCCTGATGATACAGTGCACCGCACGGCATCCAAAGCACAGGAGGGTCACCATCAGCACCCCGCCGGCCCCAAGCAGCACGGCCTTGAGCCACTCACGGTATTTGAAACTCCTGCCAAATCGACGGGCCCACACGGGGTCCAACTGTTGGAATTCAATCATGGGGACCACACGGCCCTGATCTGACGCCAACAGGGAATCCACAGGCACCTGGCCAAAGAAAAACGCAGAGGCTTCCTGGTGGCAATCCCGACAGGTTCGCACGCCCAAGGCCTGAGCCGCCGGGCGCACCGCATGGCCTGCCGGCCACAAACAGGGCTCTGCAGCCGGATGTTTCATGGCCATGAGCCGGTCTTTGTCATCCCGCTTATGCACGAGGCCGCCGCACACATACACGGGCACACCGGCGGTGTCTTCCAGGGTCTCCAGCCCCCGAAGCATGTCGATTACATGGTCATCTGTCAAGGCAGGCCAATTGCCGTCTTCAGAGAGGAAACGCGGCTTGACAATCTGACTCGCAACCTTGCGAACCTGCGCGACAGGCACAGGTGATACCTGTCCATCAGACAGAACGCCCCAATAGGCGGGCCAGATCATTTTACACGGTACAATGCGCTGGTTTTCCCCTTTGGCATACACCGGATAATAGAGATGCGGCAGGGCCTGGTGCTCCTTTCGCGCGAAGGTCGTACCCAGCTGATGTGAACGCGATGTCTTCACCTGTCCGACAGAATGTTCCGGCCAGGGGCCCGAGTGACATGTCACGCAGGCCAGTTTTTCAAAATGCAGCGGAGGGATCCCTTTATGCTGAGGCACCGGCGCGCCGAGTCTTCCAGCCGTGGGCTGGTCTGCATGGGGATTCCCCAGGTGGCAGCCGCGGCAGGTCAGCAGGTCCTTGCCCAGGCTGTTGGCGTCCAGGTGCTCTGACAATGCCCCACTGGTCATCTTGTGATCCAGCGTGGCCTGATGACAATCCACACATCGAAGGCCGGCGATCTGATGCACATCCCCATCATGCCGGAATTCTCTGGAATCCTGAACGTTGATCCAAGCCGTGGAATGACAATACTCACATCGCTGATCCGCGATGTGTTTTGTCAGATCCAAAAACAGGTCATTGTGATCATCAAACCCAGCGGCCGAATAGTGGGCCCAAGGCGGCGTGTCGCCCCATCCCCCCGACACCGTGGCCACACCGCTGCTGGCAGTCGCCGCCCAGGTCAGTTGGCCTCGACGCAGACGGTCTCCGTACCCCCCTGCACCGCCAGGATCCACACGTGCGTCCTGACTGTGACAGATCAGACAATTGATTTCAAGAGGCCCGCCTCCAGGCAGATGGTGTGCAAATTGCCGGACAAAGGCCTGGTCATTCAATCCCACCTGATCAGGATGCAGCGTGTGAGGCCGGGCACGATAGGACAAGGGAATCTGTACGCCCAGACTTGGATCAGCATAGATCCAGGGTTCAGCGTTTTGCCCGGGCTCGACCTGGCCGGTCATCCCGTTAAAATGCGTTCCCTGGGCAACGACATTCACATCGTGACACCGATTACAGGACTGAGTGATGGAAAATGGTCCCTGGGTTCGGGCCTCAGGTGTAATCTTTGTCCCCCGAACCCCATTGCTATCGGCCACATACAGCCCGATTCTATGCACGTACACAGACCGGTTGCCATCATCCAGATCGCCAGGCTGTTGCGCGAATGTCAAGCTATTCGTTAATCCAAGCACCATGATTACACTCAAACCTATACTGGTCATATTCTGCCCTTGAACGGCGCTCGGAATAGTGATAAAGCGGTGTCATACTCCGCCGTGGTGCTACTCCTTGCGGTATTTCAATTCTATGTTTTCGTGCTGATCTTCGGTCCTGTTGTCTTCATAAATAAAATGGTATCCGGGTTCCTTGCCTGGGTCGCTGGGGTTGTGACACGGCGTGCAGGACCGCACGTCGGCATGTTGGAAACCGACCGCCCGAAGCTCGGCGAACGTATAGGGCCGCTTGTTTTCCTTGATGTCCTCCTGGATGACAATCGACTTGCTGCCCGGACCATGGCACCCTTCACACGTGACGCCTTCATTGTCTGCAGCCTGTTTCTGGGCCTCGGCGTCACCTTCGGCAGCCACCACATAGCCGCCGGGAATGCCATACCCGCTCGTATGACAGCCGAGACACTCGGGATCCTTGGTGTAATCCTTATTGGGATCAAACTTCAGTTTGGTCTTTTCCTCGGCCCTGACACCGGGTTTCAACACTTCAAAGGTGGTGGCCATTTTGGTTTTTCGCCAACTGCTCCACTGCTTGAAGTGACAACTCTTGCATTTCTTGACACCCACGTAGGTGGCCCCCTGGGAAGAGATGATGCTCAAGCCATCCCTGAACAGCTTGGTGGCCTCTGCCTGCTTGCCCTTTGACTGGCAGAGAAGACCCAACTCATATCTGATACGCGAGGCATCCTCTTCCTGATTGAGCAATGCGGTCAGGGCCTGTTCGTCTCTGCCGGACACGGATCCAGGAAAGGCGGTCGAGAGCGCCGTTTTGAAAAGGGGCATGGCCTTGTCCAACTCGCCATCTTCATAATGAATCAAACCCAATTCATACCCGGCCATGACTGCGGTGCTTTTGTCTGCCAGCAATGATTTGAGCGCGGCCTGGGCCTGTTCCAGTTTACCGCTACGCGCATCTAGAGCGGCCTGGTCGATTTTGTCATACATGGCACCTGCGGCGCCAAAGGCAACAAGGGTGATCGCCAGCAAGGAAAAAACACAAAGGCAAACGGTGCATCTGATGTGCGAGTTAAACCGACGTCTCATGTCATTGCTCCTTAATTAAGTGACCTCAACATTTGCAGTATTTTAGCCAAGCGAAGCTCTTCGCTAAAGCGGTTCACGATTCCAGGTTCACAGTTAACCCAATAAGCCAGTGTCACCATCCGTGAACCGTGAACCTTTTTAACCTTGTAGTGTCAGGTTTACCCTTCCGGGTAGACCAGTTGCAGCGCCCGGAAGTAGGCCTTCATCGCCCTCTCTGAGTCATTGCAGGCCTGGTAGACGCGACCCAATTCAAAGAACAGCCTGGGAGACGTTGGATCCTGCTGGATCCCCGCCTGCAGACATTGCTCTGCCTCTTCCAGTTTGCCCACTTCCCGGTTTGCCCATCCCAGGGCCAGGTTGATCCGGGCCTTGTCTCGATTCGTCTGAACCGACACCTCGCTGAGGAGCCTGATGACCACAGGGGCCTGATCGACCCGGTTGGCCAGACACAGGAGATCCCCCAGGGCCACGGCCACTTCAGGGGAGCCGGGATCGAGCTGATAAGCCATCTGGGCCTGCTCAATCGCAGGACCCACCCGATTCTTTCCCATCAGCAGCCTGGCCATCTTCAGATGGCGATTTGCCTTGGCTGAGATTGTGCTGTTCGTCACGGTTCGAACGACCGAGGCCTTGTCGGGGCTGATATCATAGGGGAGTTCCAGGGCCTGAAAAAGCCTGGATTTGATCACAGGCGCCTCATCGTACGCGAGTCCCGGTTTCACGCAGAGCACCTTGCCCTGACGATCAGAAATCAGCACCGTGGGCGTGGCAATGATGCCAAACTGACCCCAGATGTGATACTGGTCATTCCCCAGGATGTGGATGGCACAGGGCGCCTCTTTCTGAATGGATGTCATGAGCGTGTTGTCCATATCCTGCAGAACAAAGGCCACCTCACAAGACGTCAGCCTGTCTGCCGGAACGCTGGACAACGCCCTGTACACAGACTCGACAGCCTCCTGAGAATGTCTTTGCTGAGAGGACAGGAAGGCCAGTATCAGCACCTTGCCGCTGGATCGCGTGTAGGCATAGGGCTGGCCTGTCACATCCACGGCCGAAAATTCCGGGGCCAATGCGCCCTCGGGGATTCTTCGCGGTGAAGTCGTTTCCTCCCCACCTGTCATCGTTGACATCACAAGTACAATCACCATCGCCACAAAACTATTCCTTGTCGTTTCCATGATGATTTCCTTTCAATTTTCTCAACAGGCGAAGACCTGCGGAGTGCTTTCTTACCTTGGAACCAGGCCGGATAGCCGGGTTCGTCGCCTTGCCGGCTTCACGGTATAGTCCACGGCGTTTTGTCTGTCATAGGCCTTTGCCATATGGCATCCCGGACTGCAGAGTCCCCCGGTATCGGTTTTGTTGAAATTGATCGGCAGACTCTTCCATCCGCCATAGGGGACGCTCATCCGGATATGTTTGGGCTGGTCGCTGGCATGGGTCTGATGGCACGCCCGACAGGTTCGACCACGGCGTTCCTTGTTCACGTGCAGGAAATGGAGATTCTGGGTGCCATTTCGAAAATCTGTCAGCGCGTCCGTGGTGGACGTTCGAACCAGCGTCTTTTCATGACAGCCAAAACACAACTCATATTTCGTCTCATCAAATGAGCTATAGAATTCCGCCGGATAGGCCTGGGCCAGCATCCGGAACTGGTCACTGCCATGCGTCATGTGACACCCGCTGCAGTCATCCTCTTTGATGGGCCCGTGGAGATAGGTCTTGTCCTTGATCTGGTCAATAAACGCAGGCAGCACCTCGCTCGGGGTCACGCCCTGGGCCTTGTCATGACAGGTCAGGCACAGGGTGGTTGGCACACTGGCCAACAGGAATTTCACAGACGACCCATGAGGCGTGTGACATTTCAGGCATCCGCCCGGCTCCGACACCACATTGTGCTGGTGCTTCGAGGTCTGGGTCTGGGTCTGGATGTCTTCATGACAGGGAAAACACATCTCCGGCGCCTCCGCCTTGAGCATGGTCCAGTTGTTGGCCCCATGCGGATCATGACAGCCCACACAGTTGTCTCGCACAGGCTCGTGCACAAACTCCATGCCCGCCACCTCTTCCTGGGTGGTGACATGACAGAACACACACAGCTCGTCCAGACCCATGGTCAAGAGGTTTTCATGATCGCTTTCGTGGGCGGTGTGACATAATGAGCACTCGCCGACAGCGGTCGGGCCGTGAAGATGCGTCGCCTCCTCAGCCACCTCATGGCATTCCATACACATCTCGCCCACCGTGGGGGCCAGCAAGAGCGACTGATATTCACTGGCGTGCGGCTCGTGACATTGTCTGCACTCGCCGTCATCCAGCGCTCCGTGCACATAGGCCTTACTCAGCTCGTCGTGGCACTGGATGCAGAGCCCGGGCTCCTCCTCGGTGAATTTAAAGGTGTGCGTCTTCACATCCGTCAGTTCATGGCATGCTTCGCAGCTGCCCTCATTCACCGGATCATGTATCACAGGTTTTGAGAGGTGTTCACTATGACACTCGCTGGTGACACAACTCTCCGACTCCGTCTGCGGCTTTTCCACACAGACCGCCGAGGACGCCATGCCCAAGAGTATGAGTAACATCGTAATATTCTGTCTCATCATTCTGCACCTGATCTTGCCGCCAGGGTGGATGCTTAGGCTTCCTGCCGATGTCGATCCGCATGCCTGCGGGCCGCCACTCAGAACTCGTTTGGCAAGGCCTCCAAGTCACTGCACCGAAATATTGGTCCGTCTTTGCACACATACAGATTGCCGACATTGCAGCGACCGCATTTGCCCACGCCGCACTTCATCCGGTTTTCGAGCGTGGTGTACACGGACGCCCGTGAAAATCCCAGTTCCACCAGGGCCGCCAGTACAAACTTGATCATAATGGGGGGACCGCACACCACCACTATCGTGTTTTGGGACGCGGGCTTCATCTTTGTCAATACCGTGGGCACAAAACCGACCTCGCCCTGCCACTGAGGGGTTTCGCCGCCAGGATCGACGGTGTAAAGCGTTTTCACATCCTTCCTCTGCTGCCAATTCTCCAGCCTCTCTTTGTACACGAGATCGTCCACGCTCCGCGCTCCGTACAAGATGGCGATATCCTTGAACTGATCCCGAAGGTCCAGACAATTTCTAATTAACGAGTTAAGAGGGGCCAGTCCGATACCGCCGGCCACGAAGAGCAGGTTCTTTCCCTGCATCTCGTCGATCGGGAACCAGTTGCCGTAGGGACCCCGAAAGCCGATGATGTCACCCACATTACACTGGTGCAGTTCATTGGTGACCTTGCCCGTGCGTTTCACACTGCATTCGATGTAGCCGGTTTCCGTGGGCGACGACGCAATACAGAAGGTCGCCTCTCCGGCCCCGAATACCGAGTACAGCCCGAACTGACCCGCGTGAAATTCAAACGCCTCGCCCTGCTGAGCGTCACAAAATTCCAAACGAAATGTCTTGGTGTCCACGGTCTCGTCTGTGATGGAGACGATGCGCATTTTCAGGACCATGTAGTCCAGGGGAATCAAGGTTCCTGTCTGATTAGTTGAGAGTGCTTGCGACATCGGCTTTGTCCCCTCCTTTCGCCTTGGATTCGATGTCCGTCAGAATACTGACGAGGTTCTGGCCGACACAGCAGGCCCGCACGCACCGGCCGCACCCCACACAGGCAACCTGTCCGAAGCGCTCCGGGAAATATTTAAACTTGTGCATGATCCTCTGGCGACATCGAGACGCCTGATCCGGTCTGGGATTGTGACCGGAGGCATGCCGGGTGAACATGGGATGTGAACAGCAGTCCCAGTTTCGCCGTCGCTGACCGGCCTGCCAGTTTGCCTCGTCCACGATGTCAAAACAGTGACAGGTCGGGCACAGATAACTGCACGCCCCGCATCCCAGGCACTTGAGCGCCACCTCCGTCCAGAAATCACTCTCAAAGTGCTCATCCAACCAGGCCTTGGCCTTGGCCGGGTCGAACTTTTCCTTGACCTCCGGCGGTGCAGGCGGCTGGGTGCCTGCCGGGGCAGGCTTCACCACGTCCCTCAATTGCTCAATGAATTTGGCGCCCTTGTCACTGCAGACCTGCATCAATGCCTGACCGTTCTCTTCGAGATAAACCAGCACATCGCTCTGGGTCGTGTTGTGGGGTGAGCCTCCGACGGATGTGCAGAAGCACTGTGCATCAGGCCGGGTACAGGCAAACGAGATCAGCGTGGTGCGCGCGCGTCGGGCACTGTATCGCACATCGTCGTAATCCCAGTGGAACACCTTGTCCAGCGCCTCCAATGCGGCCACGCCGCAGGGCCGGGCGCCCAGCACCACCACCTCGGTCTCCGAGACCAGAGGTTCGGACTGGACGTCCACGTCACCCTCAGGCTGGGACTTGAATTCCAGCACGACCTCGGTGATCGGGAAGAAGAGTCGTTTGAGCGGCAGCCTGACATTCTGGTAGTCCAGGGTCACGGCCTCGGACGACTTGACGGTCGCCAGTTCGACCACGCCCGGCTCGGTTTCCACTGGCGCCATCACGTCCACGCCTGCACCCTGCAGGATGTCCACGGCCGACTTGAGCCAGCCGGCCTGTGCGGTATACAATGTTTGTTCGTCCACGTTCGTTGACCTCATAATATCCCCGTCTCAGGATCGTCCACCTTGAAAGTCGTAAAAGGGGCCTTCTCGTCGGGTGACAGCCCGGAGTGAAACCCATACCATTCGTCCATCAGCTGGGCCATTTTCTGATTGATGGCGCCCAGCGGAATGTCCATGGGGCATGCCCGTTCACATTCGCCGCAGCCCACGCACCGGCCCGTCAGATGAAAGGCCCGTGCCACATTCCATGCGACATTGCCGCGCAAATGGGCACTGGTGTCAATCCACTGGGGAATGGTTTTTTCTGTAATGCAGCGTTTGCAGTAGCAGAGCGGACACACGTTTCTACAGGCGTAGCACCGGATACACTTACTCAGTTGCCCGCTCCAAAACGCCCATCGCTCCTCCAACGACTTGTCGTCCAGACTGGCGGCATCTTTGTACCTCTGTGTCGCGTCAATGGCCGGCTGTTCAACCGGATCACCCACCACCATGTCACACCCCTCCGGGTTGTGCTGTTCGCACACAGAGCACTTGTGCAGCAACGGATCGCCCTGGCCTGTGCACGGGACACCGATCAGCACAAGGTCGTCTCGCTTGACCACATGTTCGCGCAGCAAGACGTTGATGGCTCGGAGATCGCAGCCCTTGACCACGATCCCGATCTTGCCCATGCTTCGAACCTTGTCTCTGGGCAGATACACGGCGAGGTTGCCAAAACAACAGTCGTCAAATACAAGCCGTTCGGCATCCTCGGGTTTTCGGATAAACATGGGATGTGAGATGGAGGCCCCTGCATCTCGGCCATAGCCAATGACCACGCCGACTTTGCCTTCAGACAGAAGGGTTGCGGCTGCACTCTGGAGGGACTCAGTGACTGTGCTGTTTACGTTCATGGGCCGGTTTCTCCAGTCAGGATTTCAGAGTAGGTTTCAAAGGGTCCCAGGGCCTTGACCTCATCGGTGATCTCCTTCACGAGGTTCGACCACTTGGCCCCCTCTGCCGCAGAGACCCAGGAGATCTTGAATCTGCGCGGATCAATGCCGAAGAACGTCATCAACTCGCGGAAGGCCAGGAGCTTTCTGCGCGCGTGGTAATTGCCGCTGGTATAGTGGCAATCACCCGGATGGCAGCCCGATACGAGCACCAGGTCTGCGCCCTGTTCAAAGCTTTTGATCACAAACATGGGATCCACTCGACCGCTGCAGGGGACTCGCACGATCTTGATGGCCGCAGGATACGCCAGGCGACTCATACCGGCCAGGTCTGCGCCGGCATAGGAGCACCAGTTGCACAGAAATGCCACAATGCGTGGTTGCCATTCAGAGGGATCGGTTGTCTCATTTTTTGCTTTCTGTATCATAGGTCCTCACCGATTGATCGCATTAATTGCAGCAAACAGTTGATCGTCTCTATAGCCCTGCACCTCGATGCTCTTGGAGCGACACGTGGCTGCGCACGCACCACAGCCCTGACACAGGCCTTGATTGATGTTGGCGACCGTGGCCAGGGTGTTGCCCTTTTTGTCTTTCAGTTCCTTGGCCGAAATAGCACCATAGGCGCACACACCCTCGCACTCGAAACACCCATTGCATGACGATTCATCCACAATGCCAATGGTCGGTTCCCGGCTGAGACGCGTGTGGCAGACCAGCCCCAGGGCCTTGCTGGCTGCGGCGCCGGCCTGAGCCACGCTCTCCGGAATATCCTTGGGGCTGTGACAGCAGCCAGCCAAGAACACGCCGGCGGTATTGGTGTCTACCGGACGGAGTTTTGGGTGCGCCTCCAGCAGAAAGCCGTGTTCATCGAAACCCACCCTCAGTTTCTGCGAGAGTTCCCGAATGCCGCTGGACGGCACCAGGGCAGCTGCCAGGACGACCATGTCCGCGGCAATTTCAACCTGTGTGCCGCTTAACGTGTCCGCCCCGCGCACGATGAGCTTGTCACCCCGGGCAAACACCTTGGAGACCCGCCCCCTCACATAGGTGGCGATCTGCTCCTTGACCACGCGCCGCACAAACTGGTCATAGTTTTTCCCGGCAGCCCGGACATCCATGAAGAACACAAAGGCCTGACCGTCGTGCACCTTGTGCTTGTATAAAATGGCATGCTTGGCTGTATACATGCAGCAGATATTGGAGCAGTAGGGCTTGCCATTGACTTCGCGGCGGGACCCGATGCACTGCAGGAACACAATGGTCTTGGGCGGTTCGCCGTTGCTTGGTCGAGTCAACTCACCATTGGTCGGTCCGCTGGCACTGACCATGCGTTCAAATTCCAGACTCGTGACCACATCCGGGTAGCGTCCATAGCCGTATTCTTCATAAATGGAGGGGTCCATGATTTCATAGCCTGTGGCCGCAATAATGGCGCCGACCTCCTCTTCCACGAACTCGTCTTCCATGTCGTAATTGATGGCACCGGCCGGACAGATCGTCTCGCATGCACCGCATCCACCTGTTTTGAAACGGATGCAGTTGTCCCGATCAATGAGCGGCTTGTTCGGCACAGCCTGCGGGAACGGAATGTGGATGGGCGTGCGCGAATCGAGCCCGCAGTTGAACTCATTGGGAATCTTTTCGATCGGACTGGGACTGTAGTCTGCCGGGTCGATCGCGCCGGTGGGGCAGACAAAGGCACAGGCACCACACCCCAGGCACACATCGGATTGGTTGTTGTACGGGGTGGACACCTTGCGGTCCGGTCCGCGTCCGTCAAAGCAGATGGCAGAGGCGCCAATGATCTGCTGACAGAGACGCACACACAACCCGCACATGATACACTTCTCCGATTTATCGCCGGTCTGCTTGGCCCGTTCAGGGAAGGGGTTTTCCGTGATGCCATGATCTCTGGCCATGTCCTGAATGACCTCTGCGCCGGGACTTCGCGCCAGCAGGAGTTGAAGGGTCATGCGTCTGGACTGCATCACACGATCGGACTGGGTCTGAATGTCCATGCCCTCCTTGGCCGGGTAGGCGCAGGCCGGTACGAGACCGGGTCTGTCACCCGCCACCACCTCCACCACACAGATGCGGCAGGCGCCTGCCGCAGGCACCGCCGGGTGATAACACAAGGTGGGGATCACCTTGCCCAGCGACTTGGCTGCATCCAGAATGGTTTTTCCGGGTTCCACTTCGACCTGCTGACCGTCTATCGTTAATGTAATCATGCTTGAGTCTACTCCACTAGGACTGCATCGAATGGACAGTCTTCATAACACACGCCACACTGAACACACAAGTCGGCATCAATGTGATGGGGTTCCTTTTTCTCGCCTGAAATCGCATCGGTGGGACAGTCACGCACGCATAGACCGCACCCCTTGCAGGTGTCGGGATCAATGGCAAACCGCACCAGTGACTTGCACACACCGGCACGACAGGTCTTGTCATGAATATGTGCTTCATACTCGTCGCGGAAGTATCGTAGCGTGGACAGGACCGGATTGGGGGCCGTACCGCCCAATTGACACAACGACGTGTCCTTCACATAGGTCCCCAACTGTTCCAGCAGCTCAATGTCACCATCGCGACCTTCACCCTGGCAGATCCGCACCAGGATGTTGTGCATCTGTGCCACCCCTTCCCGGCAGGCCGTACACTTGCCGCAGGATTCATCGACCAGAAAGGCCAGGAAATACTTGGCCACATCCACCATGCAGGTGTGATCGTCCATCACGATCAGCCCGCCTGACCCCATCATGGCGCCGGCTTCCTGGAGCTTGTCAAAATCGATGGGCAGATCCAGCAGTGGCGCAGGAATACACCCGCCGGAAGGACCGCCGCTCTGCACGGCCTTGAAGGTTCGTTTCTTCTGGGGGCCGCCGCCTATATCGTAGACAATCTCACGCATGGTCGTGCCCATGGGCACCTCAACCAGCCCCGTGTTTCTCACCTTGCCGACCAGCGAGAAGACCTTGGTCCCTTTGGATTGCTTGGTGCCGATACCGGAAAACTGTTTCCCGCCACGCAGGATGATGGCTGGCACGTTCGACCACGTTTCCACATTGTTGATGTTGGTAGGTTTGCCCCACAGCCCTGCCTGCGCCGGATACGGCGGACGCTGCCTGGGACTGCCGATGTCACCCTGAACAGAGGCGATCAGCGCGGTTTCTTCACCACACACAAACGCGCCTGCGCCCCGGACGATCTCCAGGTCGAAGCTGAAACCGGAATCCAGAATATTGTCGCCCAGTAATCCAAGGGCACGAGACTGCTCGATCGCGATGGACAGATTGCGAATGGCCAGCGGGTATTCTCCTCGCACGTAAATGTATCCGCTTTCAGCCCCGATCACATAGGCACCAATGGCCATGCCTTCCAGGACACTGTAAGGATCACCCTCCATGATACTGCGATCCATAAACGCGCCAGGATCCCCTTCATCGGCATTGCAGATCACGTATTTCGGTTCGCCGGATGCAGTACGGCAAAACTGCCACTTCTGCCACGTGGGAAATCCTGCACCGCCCCGTCCCCGCAAACCGGCCTTCTTGACCTCCTTGAGTGTCTTGTCCGGCCCCAGTTCCAGTGCCTTCATGAATCCCCGGTAGCCGTCGCGCGCCAGATAGTGGGACATGTCTTTGGGGTCGATCACACCGCAATTCCTCAGGACGTGGCGCACCTGTCCGGTCATCATGGGATGTTCACTGAATTTTCCGATACTGTCCACTTCACCCGGGGTCATGGTGCCCAGCGCCCATTCGGCACAGGGATCATCCCCCAGTACATACCTGTCCAGAATATGCACGATCCTGTCAGTATCGACGCGGCCGTAACAGACCTGAGGCGAGCCCGGCTTGTGGACCACCACCAGGGGCTCCAGGCAACACAATCCCAGACACCCCACCTCAACCACCTGTGCGGCAATCTGCCTGTCCCGGATCTCGGTCTGCAGGCGTTCAATGACCTCTCCGGCCCCTGCAGCGCGACCGCAGGTGGCGGCCCCCACATACAGGACAGGCACGCTGCTGGTCTGTAACGCTTCCCATTGATCCGCGGCTTCCGAATAATTTTTTCTTAGTGTTCTCATACCTGTATGCATTCTCTTTCGTAGCCATACTGAGCCAGTATTGATGGAATCTTACCGACTGTCACACCGGCGTGGACAGTCCCATTCACCTCTACGACCGGAGCCAGGGCACAACAGCCGAGACAATTCACCCGCTCCAGGGTAAACAGACCGTCCTCGGTCGTCTCGCCGGATTCAATGCCGAGTTCGTGTGCAATCGCTTCGGCAATACGGGGGCCGCCCTTGAGGTGACAGGCGGTACCCAGGCACACACGGATGATGTGCTTGCCTCTGGGCGTCAAGCTGAATGCGTTGTAGAACCTGGCCACGCCATACAGCCGACTCAGCGGGATGTCGGATTTTCTGCTGAGGTAGGTCAAGGCCTCCTCAGGCAGGTAGTTGAACTCATCCTGAATATCCTGCAGTATGCCAATGACCATACCGGCCTGGTCCGTGTATCTTTCCAGAATGGCGTCGACCTTGATCATCACGTCCTCGGAAATCCCGTCATCCAGGGCAGGACGCACCGGTTCGGTGATTTTGTTGCGTGCCATGCAGTTGTTCCAGCAGTCCCCGCAGCCCGTGCATTTGGTCATGTCCACACTGCGGGGCTTCTTGCGGATCTTCACCTTGAAATTGCCGATGTATCCGTCGACCTGCTCCACTTCAGAGAAGCTGTGCAGGGTGATCTTGTCACTCTGCATGACATCCACCATGCGCGGCGTCAGGATACATTGAGAGCAATCCAGGGTGGGGAAGGTTTCGTCCAGCAGGGACATGTACCCGCCGATGCTCGGCTTGCGTTCCACCAGGGCCACCTCATACCCGGCGGAGGCCACGTCCAGCGCAGCCTGAATGCCGGCAATGCCAGCACCGATGACCATGACACGCTGGGTCACGGGCACCTCGATTTCCTTGAGGGGTACGTTTCGCTTGACCTTTTCGACGAGGATACGTATGAGATCCTTGGCCTTTTCCGTGGCTTCATGGCGGTTGTTGTGCACCCAGGAACAGTGCTCGCGAATGTTGGCCATCTCCAGCATATAGGCATTCAGACCCACGGTCGTCGCTGCCTTGCGGAACGTGGGTTCGTGCATACGCGGCGAACAGGAGGCCACCACCACCCCGGTCAGGTTCAGATCCTCGATCGCATCCGTGACAATTTTCTGACCGGGATCGGAACACATGTACTTGTAGCTGCGCGCGATCACCACGCCCGGCAAGGTGCCGGCGTACCGCGCCACCTCATCACAGTCCACATTCTCTGCGATATTCGCACCACACCAGCATACAAAAACGCCCATTCGTGACATAGTCAACACTCCCTATTGTGATCATCCTGACCGTGAATCCACGGCCCGGGTGTCTGGCGGTTATTGAGCCTCATGCGTTTCATAGATACACTGCTCCGTGGACAAATCCTTTTTGGGCCAATATGGGCATGGGATCCACAATCAGCCTGTCCAGACAAAGGCGTTTGGGATCCAGGTCCATGGCCAGACCCATCAACTGGACAAAATACACCACCGGAATACTGAGTCGCTCTCCCTTCAGCTTTTCGGCCTCGGCCTGATAAATGTCGAGATTGGCCTGGCACAGCGGACACGCCACAACCAGCATGTCGGCCCCGTTCTGCTTGGCCATCTGCAGGACATCCGCGCTGAGCCGTATCACGGTCTTGGTCTGCGTCAACGTCAACGCCGCACCGCAGCATTCCGTTTTGTAGGGCCAGTCCAAGGGTTCTGCGCCCACGGCATCCATCAGGTTGTCCAGCAGCATGGGGTATTCCGATTTGTCGCTCATGAGCGCCTCGGGCATGCGTGACATGAGACACCCGTAATAGCACGCCACCTTCAGGCCCTTCAGGGGCGTGCGCACCCGGGCCTTGATCGCTTCCAGACCGACCTCACGCGCCAGTACCTCGGTGACGTGCAGTATGTTGAGGCTGCCGCGATAGTCCTCCTCGATGATCTCGCTGATCTTTGCGCGCAGGGCCGGATCATCCCTGACCTCCTGATTGACCTGCTTCAACCGGCTGTGGCAGCAGGCGCAGCATGTCAAGATGTCAAGCGACTGTTTTTCCGCGGACGCACAGGATATGGCGGGCAAGGCAATGGACAAGAGATGGCTCGTGGCGTGCGCAGGCGTGGCGCCGCAGCAGACCCAGTCGTCGATCTCTTCGAGTTCAACGCCGAGGGCCTCCAGCACGGCTTCACTGGCGCGTGCATACTCGGCACCGCTGCCCTCTGACGAACATCCTGGATAATATGCAAATTTCATTGGCCTTCGATCTCCTCAATGCGCTTAAATACACGCTGCAGTCTATCCACACGCTTGATGGTATGGGGTGACACCCCCAGTTTGTTTCTCATCAGGTACCAGGGCGCCTTCTTGACATTGGTCATGAGCCAACCCGAGTTGATGTTGTACCCGCCCATCAATCCGATCTCAGTGAGACGACCGAAATTTCGCACGCAGTCCAGGAACGCCTCATAGAATGTCCAGGCTTCCAAAGAGCCGCGCTTGTAGTGTATTTTCTTTGTCAATTTACGCAGCGCATCCTTGACGCGCACAATATCGATCCCCATGGGACACCGGCCGTTGCACGTCCCGCACCCTGCGCAGTGCCAGACACTGTCACTGTTCAGCGCTTCCTCTTCCATGCCGAGCTGCACCATGCGTATCAGACGAGTCGGTGACACCTCCACAAACGGCTCGACCGGACAGCCCCCGGAGCACTTGCCGCACTGATAGCAATCGCTGAGATTCTGTCCACTCAATGCCTCCACCTTTTGACGAAACTCGGAGTGCAAGGCCTTGTCAGTTAAATCTGTCTTCATACCATCTTTCCCATCTTTAAACCTTCGTGCCTTCCCGCGGATCCGCCTGATCGCATCAATCGAGCCGGCTTATTTCACCAGAGATTGACCCAGGTCAGCTTCCTCGGTGGCCTTATCGAGAATCTCCATGACATACGCAATGTTGTGCGCCCCTTCGCTGCCGTCCTTCAGGACAAATTCAAGCTTCAGACGGGCAGAGGCCAACAGGTCCCTGGCCTGGGTCACCTGGTCAGGCGAGGCCTGAGACGCATCGATCGCCGTCTCCAACTGCTCGAGCGCGGGGAGGAGTCCGTCAATCATCTCCCGGGTGGTTTCCTGCCACGTCGTGAGCTGATCTGCATAGTCGGCATCCCCGTGGCACGCCACGCATTGCTGGCCGCCGGACAGTCTGCTCGTGAGTGTGATGTCGCCCATCTGAATGGTCTGAGATTCATCATGGCACCCATCGCACGCCACACCCGCTTCGTACATCACATCCGGCATCACGTCCATCCCTGCCAGGGCCGTGCCTGCGTAGATGACTTCCTGGATGTCGTGCCGCTTGCCCCCGTGACAGGTCGTGCAATTGTTGGAGGTCAACATCTGCGCCGCCATGGGGCTCTCGCCATGCCTGATTTCTTCATGACAATTCAGGCAGTCAAAATGTCCCTCGGACACATGAATCAGGTGGAAGGCTTCCTGGTCTTCGACCTCGTCATCAACCTCCAGATGGCAGGCCATGCACCGGGTGCGGGAGACACTCCCGCTGCCCTGGGTCACCTGGCTGTGGCAGTGGATGCATGTCACGTCACGACCCTCGGTGATAAAGTCCTGGTGGCTGAAGGGTTCGTCCACAAATGTCACCGGCTGGTCCGGCATGCTGTGGCAAATCAGACAGTCTGCTGCGGCCACCTGCTGCTCGTCCCGGCCGTAGAAGTGACAGGTCAGACAGGTGGTCTTGCTCACGCTGATATGCTGGCCCTGAACGGTCTGACCGTGACAACTCACGCAGTTCAAGGACTTGCCATTGGGGTTGTCGTTCAGATGTTTGTCATGGCGAAACTTGATCCTGTCATACAGCATGACCACCGCATCGTCCTGGCCGGTCGTTTCGTGACAGCCCACCTGCTGGCAGGACGCGCTGCTGATCTCGCCGTGAGGCCTGGTGCCGTAGGACCCCGATACATACTCCACAAGCTGCACCATGCCCTGCGCCTTGGCAGCCAGTGTCCCGGCCACGCCCGGCTCTGTATGGCAGGCGACACAGGCGATATCCTTGTGAGAGGAATGTTCCCACGACGCATAGTAATCTTCCATATTGTGGCAGGACGCGCAGAATTTCGGATGGCCCGTGATCTTCAGCCCATAGGCGCCCAGCGGCACAAGTCCGATCACCGCCACCACCAGTAATACCAGGCCCACGCCGAATCCCGTGAAGAGAGAAAACATCGGCACAGATCCCAGCCGGGTCAGCCATCGAGTCAGATAGGGCAGCAGGAAGGTCGCGCCCAACAGGACTCCGACGATCACCAGCCAGAAGTAGATATCCGCGGTAAAGATACTGCTGGTCCCCCTGAGCCAGTCGTAGCCCATGAGCGCCAGCGCCACGCTCAACAGATACACGAACAGATCTTCGCGTATGATCAGGAACAGACTGACAAATGCCGCACCGCTGGCCAGGAACACCAGCCACGATGTCTCTGTCACAGGGGCCAAAATCCTGACCACACAACAGAAACACGCCACCATGGCCGCGGTTTTGTACAGGGGCATGGACCAGGCCTTGGCCCCCTCGGTTTTGGCCCGATCCGTGATCATCCCCAACACCACCCACACCAGCGAAAGGCCCACCATCAGGTGGATCTGCTGCTCGTACGGTGTCTGGGTGTAAGCCGCAATACCGAACAACAACGCAAAACTCATCCACAAGGCCGTCCCCAGTCGCAGTCCCTGATTGGTCCGAAGGCCGGGCATGAACGCATAACAGGCCACCATGGGCAATGCCGCCAGATACAGACGAGATACCTCCACAGACCACGCCTGCATCACGGCAGTCACGGCCAGCACCAGGCTGATCAGATGGCCGGTCACCACGGCACTGCCGGCCATGGCCGTGAATTGACGGCGTCCGAGGGCAGCCAGGGAAAACATGATCAGGACCACGACAGCACCCAGGCCCACACGCACCTCAATGCCCGGGAATACACCAAACACGATGGCCAGCGCTCCCAGTGCGAACAGCATGTTGGCAAGACGAGCGGCATCCCGTTCTTCTTGTGCAGCCCAAACCCACCAGTAGGCTGCCGCAAGAATCAACAGGCATATACCAACCACCACGACACTGACACCCAGGGCAGGCAGCCAGGCAGCCATCACAACTGCTGCAGCCGTGGTCAGCATGGCCATGGCCTGCGCAAACCACTCTGATACATCACGCGGCCCGCGGTTCGGACGCCAGGCCATCAACACGGCGGCGGCCCCCACCGCAGTCACACAGGCCAACAGGCCGGAAGCCTCGCCTGGCCAGGCAATCGTGACAGCCGCGATGGACAGGATCAGCCATGCAAGGTTGGCAGCGCCTCGCAGGATCGGCCTGGCGCTCATATCCGCCCAGACGAACAGGAGGCCGGTCCCCACCGCGCCCGCTGCGCAGGCCACCCAGGCCATGATGGCATTGCCAGGCAGCAGCACCGCAGCAATGAACATTCCGGCAAGGGAAGGCCCCATGGCATAATAGTATGATCTTTCCTTCAGAGAGACACCCAGGTAAACGACCATGGCCGTCACCATCGACGCAGCCGAGATGGCCATGACCCATCGGTCATACATGACCAGAAAACACCAGGCAAAGAAGACCGGAAATACAGCCGCCACTGCAATGCGCCTTCGGGTGATCACGTCTCCCAACTTTTCGAGATGCACACACAAAAGGCCCAAACCGCCCAGAATTGCCAGGGGCATGGCCAGAGCCCACAGAGTCCCTGAGATACCGGGAAGTTGCCTGCCCAGGCCAAGCAGCCCTGCAGAGACAAACATGACGGAGCCCAGCACAAAGCTGTCCCCATGCTCCGCCTGACCCCGTCGCTGCCAGGCGATCAGGGCAAATGTGAGGCCGCAGACGAGCCCGGCCAGGGCCACCACCAGGTTGCCTGGTTCAATAAACAGCATGGGCACGACTGGCGCAGTGAGCCCCACGGCACCAAAGAAGAAACACTTTGCCACAACGCGCTCAAGCATGGTCGCGCCTGCAGCGCCTTCCACGGCCCTGTCCAGACGCGCATAGGCAATCCACAACAGCAGTGACACCAGCGCCAGATCCAACAGGGGTAGCGGCCACTGCCAGAGTGTCCCGATCAGCGATACACATAGCATCGGCGCTGAACAGATATAGAAGTGCCGAGACCAGTCGCATCCCTTGTCATGATGGAGCCCGGTGCCCACCAGGAGGACGGCACCGGCTGACGCCAAAGCCCCTACCCAGGCTGTGTCACCGGACCACAGCCCCCCCACCAGGAACAGGCTGCCAAGCATCAGGCACAGAGCGCATAGATACGTGTACACAGACCTCTGCCCCTTCATTCGATGCATCATATAAACGCCTGCATAGCCCAGAAAGGTGAACGCTGCGACGTGCTTGATCAGCCCCGGCTGGCGCATGAGGGCACTGACCTGGACCAGGGCCCACACTGAAAAGACCACCACAGTGATGTTCATCAGCCGGAATATGGTCAGAGGAAATGACTTCAGCGCTTCCGGCAACCGGGTCAAGCGATGGCCCACAATCAGCAGAAGAACGACCAGCACCACTGACAGGAGTGGAAACGACGTAACGGGCGCGCCCAGACCATAGCTCAACATAAAGAATGCAACCGCATGAAAGAGCATGGCGCCGTATAGGAAGCCGGCACGTCGCGTGGTTACTGAGGCAAAGTAATAACCCAGTGAGAACATGAAGACAAGCCCGGCGGTCAGGAATGAGTGGGTCGCATTGAATTCTGTGGCTGCAACGATCAACACGAAGGCAATCAACAGGCCTAATCGGTTAAGCGCCTCAGCAGGAAAAACTGATAATCGTTGCCGTTTCACTTGCACCTTGCCTTTCTGTAATGATCCGGATCATGAACCTTGATCAAACTGCGTCATAACGATAAAGGTACGTATACTCCAGTTAAGCAAAAGATGTGCCACCCTCTGGCAAACTTCATACCCGGCGGGCATCACATTATGTAAGATATTGTCAGTACTGGCATTACCGGACACGGCTCATGCCCGGCACTCTTGGTTCTGCAGGCTCGCTGAACCTGCGGAAATCCGTTAACGTGTCGTGAATCCGCGATCATGTGGACGGCACCCCCATGGCCCTGACCGGCAGCGCAGATTGGGGCACCAGCGTCCGAACCAGGAGGGGTGATTCGTCTGAGGGTGCGTAGGTGTTTCGATAATCGCCCACCACAGAAAACAGGGCACCCATGAGAACGGCCCACAGATAGCGTCCCTTGCGAGTCAACTCAAGTCTGCCCTGACGTATCACGAGCACCCCCGTCAAACGCAGAAACAGCACTTCACTGCCAAGGAACATCCAGAAATTCGACCCCACTCTGGATTTCATATCCGACAGACTGGAAGAACCGGTAATCAATGCCAGAACAAATAGATAGCGCATGCGTTCACGTGCAGAAAACTGTCGACATGCCATCATGGGCGATTGATCGGACTCGCACCTCCGGATATAGTCTTGAACGGAAAAGGTATTGTTGTACATGGCCCCCTTGACGTAACTCCATGATCCCGGACCCACCCCGACGTACTCATCGTGACTCACAATGTATTCATCAATCATTTCCGCCTGCTTGGAGAAGCACCACACTGAGGCGCACTGGTACTGGCCCGACAGCTGTTCCACAATCAAATCGTACGCCTTTTGTTTGTTCAGGCCATGCCCTTTTCCGCATTCTTTCTCGATCTCCTTCTGTTTGAAATTGGAGATCATCAGGGGATAATAGGTAATCTGATTCACATCCAATGCCTTGAGGACCTCGAGCTCCTGGGCAAGCATCTCCATGGTCTGGTTCGGGAAGTTGAAGATCATATCGACATTGAGCGTGTCAAACATCCCCTTGACCGCCTCCAGTCGCTGTATGATGTCCTCGCTCGAACCGCATCGTTTGGATCGATGCATACTGTTCAGAATGCCGTCGTTGAAGGACTGAACCCCCACTGAAAGACGATTGACGCCCAGATCCCGTAGTTTCTGCAGGGTCTCGGGCACCAGATGGTCCGGGTTGGCTTCCGTAGAAATCTGACGGATCGGCCAGAGTGACTTGACCAGAGACACGATCTCCACCAGTTTTTCGGGCCAGATCGTGGGCGTGCCCCCGCCCACATACACGGAGTCAAACTGATAGCCGAGCATAAAATAGGTTCTTATTTCTTCTTTCAGGGCCTCAAAATACCGGGCTGCCAGCGAAGGCTCAAATTGGATGCGTACAAACGAGCAATACGGACAGAGCTGGTCACAGAAGGGAATGTGAATGTAAAGGAGGTACGCCTTGGAGGTGTCGGGCAGCGGCCGCGAACACTTTGGCCCCGGCTTACAGGTCAAGTAGTGTTGCGTTGTCCGTGTTACACAGTATCGCAGCAATTGTTCAATTACCATTTAGACATACTTCTAAGGGTCGAAGGGTCAATGCTGTGTCAATTTCACATCTCAGCTGTCCTGTTTATACTCAACAACGAAAGCACTATAGCAAAACACATACCAACCCGAGAACCACTCACCACATGGCAGGCACAACACGCTGTAAGCTGTTGTCTTTAATCGAAATACAAGGCTTCCATCACACCTGGCTTTTCAGAGAAGAGAACGGACTTGCCTTGCGGAAAACCGTTAAAGTGTCGGGAACCCGTTGCTCGTAAAAAGACACAGGGTACAGGCTGTTCATGCTTTACGCCCTGCCATGGTGTGCGTTGGCCGTGTTTGAAGAATACAGGGCTGCCGAATGGCAGCCCTGTTCATGGACCTGTGTTCTACGACATGCCGTTCATGTCATCATTTCCAGCGAGGTGGGCCGAAGACCCCCTCGCGACCTTCTCTACTTGAAGAGTGCCATGATATAGTCGATGACCTCATCGAGAACAGTGGTAGAGTCGTCACCACCCTCGATCAGATAACCGCCTGTTTTTGTGTGCTGATTAAAGGAAACAAGCTTACTGGCTTCATCCTCGTTGATCAGCTCGGCCCTGTGACATGCACCACAGGCCCTTGAGGCAGGGCCGGTGATATAGACCGGCACATCGCCGATATTTCTGTCCCAGCCTTCAAGGGAATCAGACCCTGACAACAAACCGGGTAGCGACTTTGACTGATCCGGCACATTATACGTGCCTGGATTGTGGCAGGACTCGCAGTTTGTAATGCCATGTGTGGGATACGGGAACCCGATGTGATGTTCATAGTGCAGGGCTTCCACTGGATCCGCGAAATTGACATCGCCAATATCAAATGCCTGGCCCGCGTGGATCGCGTGGACATAAGAATCAATCGACCTTGACTGCATTTCAAGATGAGAACCGCCGCTCTTGGTGATGTGACACATCCTGCAGGTCACAATACTCCCGCCTCTATCCGGCGAGTGGTAGTTTGTGGCAAGCGCCTCATGGCAGGTGTGACATTTTTCAACATCCACGATGGGATTGAAATAGCCATCATCAAAGGCATTGGCGCCGAGGTCAAAGGTTCGATTGGGAGCATCCAGTGCAAATGTCACACCTGCACCATCTGTCAGTTCCGGCATCACGGCAATTTCAACTCTCTTGACGCTGCCATTATCGATCAGATCCGCCCACATGGACAGGTCTGCCGTGACTTCCCAACTGCCGCCCGATGCCGATACGGTCGTCATACGCGGATGACCTGCATCAGGAATGCCCACTTCGGCTTCCAGGTACCTGACACGGTCCGCGTCTCTTTCGTGCGGCCCAACGATGAAGTCCTTCGTGTCCCAGCCATACAATCCGACCATCATGGTGGGCACAATGTCCGCCACATCAATCCCCGGGAGATCTGTGGCCTCAGTGGCGCTGAATTGGATGGTCAATTTGTTGTCAGCCACAGAGGCGTTGTCAATGGTGACGATCACTGCGTCAGAATACTTCAAGTCAGCAGCCGCATAGATCATGGTGTCATAACCCGTGTGAATATCCTTGAACACGGGGCCCATATCACCTTCTACACTATGGCACATTGCACAATCCTCTGTTTCAAGATCCATGTCGTCATGCATGGGTGAGGACAATAGGGTTCGTAGTGCAAGCTCGGTAGTTCCATGTTCCTCAGAACCGGTCACTGGGTGACAGCTCTTGCAGGTCTTCACATTAAAGTGATTGTCTGACAACACAGTATCCAGTTTGCCTTCATGGCAGGTGACACAGTTCGCCATGGATTGAGGATAAGGGAATTCCATGGCATGCGACATATGCACGTCATTCATGAGAGATGTTTCGTAGGCGTACTTGGCCTCCTGTTCCGGCGTCAATTCAGCTTCTCCGGCAAGAAACGCGGCAGCCAGGACGGGATCATCCACCAAAAGCTGCCATTCATAATGGCCGCCTTCGCCGTTATCCAGGTGGCAGGCTTTACAGGTATAGAAATCGCTGGCGGCATCACGATCCACCTGCGCATAGATGTAGCCGTGCTTGAGGTAGGGATCCGTGTGGCATTTCACACAGCCTGCGTTATTGGCTGCAGAAACGTAGTTCACGCCACCGCCGGTCTCCAGCACGGCCGCAAATGGATATCTGTTTTGGTAGACACGGGCGGGGAGCCGTCCGACCGATTCGTCCCTGCCATACACGACGATGAGGCCATCCACGGCCGTCACATCCAGGGTCCCACTCTTTGTGCTTGTGCATCCGCCAGCACCGTCATAGGTCAGAGTCCCTTTCAGCGACAGTCTTTCAGCGGCCGGCTCAAACTGAAAACTTGTCCCGGTATACGGTACAAAGTAGATGGCCAGAGATTCTACGTCTCTGGCATCAATGGGCACGCCTTTCTTGGTCAGTGTGAAGGTGACCGTGCTCGTATCTGGCGCAGAAAACGCGTAGGCTAAATCGGTCACTTGAATCACACCGTCCTGATACAACTCGTCATAGGACGCCTGATGTGCGGCACCCGCATCGTCATGACAGGTGACACAAGACTCGGGCTGCACTTCGTCGACACAGCTCTGTGCGCCGACAGGGGCCGTCAGAATTGCTGCGGCCACCAGAAATGGTACTAAGACATACAGTTTCTTTGCAGACATCGTTTCCTCCTTCACATGGTTTTTGTTGACCTTTTATTGTCTAAACATTACCAGGATACAACATATTGCAAAAGATATGCCATTCTGAGAAGATTTCCGCATTACATGCAGTAAAAAGGGGTAACGCGTCTTTTTGAGGCATGATCAGCACTCGCATCTCAGAGGCCGCATGTCCTGGCATTTTGATGCACAGATGGACTCGCGGAAATCCGTTAATATAACGAAATTCCGCCACGCTGAGGACAGTCTATCAGGCCTAAAGACTGTGTTTTTTGAGCTTGTCCCGGAAGGTGGACAGTTTCATGCCCAGGGTCCTGGCAGCCTCGCTTTTGTTGCCATTGGCCTGTTTCAACGCCTTGTACAGAAGCTCCTGTTCTGTGCGGTTGAGGGCCGTGTTAAACCGGCCGCTGCCTGTAAGATCTTCATGGATCGGTTCCAACTCCGGCGCCAGCAGATCCGGTGTTATGCGGCCATTACCGAGGAGAAAGGCCCTTTCAAGGGTATTCAGCAGTTCTCGTACATTTCCAGGCCACGTATGACAGAGAAGACACTGTATGGCATCCTTGTGGAGGCTGTAGGGTCGGCCGTGCGCGATGCGTGCCAACAGGTGATCCACCAGCGCCGGTAAGTCAACAAGATGAGTATGAAGCGGCGGCAGACTGATTCGAAGGACATTGAGACGATAGTATAAATCACTCCGAAAGGTGCCGTTTTGTGCCTCTGCGAGGAGCCGCTTCTTGGTGGCGGCAATGATCCTGACGTTGACATGAATCGGCACGGCCGCGCCCACGCGTTCAAAGATCTTTTCTTCAATGACTCTCAGCAGTTTGATCTGATGTTCCAGAGGGATGTCATCCACGTCGTCCAGATAGATGGTCCCCCCTTGAGCCAAATCGAATTTTCCGTCTCTTTTCTGATCTGCGCCGGTAAAGGACCCCTTGGCGTGGCCAAACAGGGCGCTTTCTATGAGGTGATCCGGGAAGGTGGAACAGTTCACCTTGACAAAGGCTGCGGAACGTCGGTTTGACAGGTCATGAATGGTCTTGGCCACAAGATCCTTACCCGTGCCGGTCTGGCCGGTGAGCAGCACTGTGGCATCATTCCTGGCATAAAGCTCCACCAGTCGCCTGACCTCCTGCATGGCCGAGGAATGACCGATGAGTGTCTGTTCGAGTTTGGATAGATCAACCGTCGCCCTCTTCTTTTCAGCCTCAGGCGTTCTCTGCCTCTTCTCCTTGATTCTCTCCAAGAGCGTGACCACCTCGTCATTGGAAAAGGGTTTGGTGATGAAATTGTAGGCTCCGAGCTTCATGGCCTCTACGGCCAGGGGGATGCTGCCATAGGCCGTCATCATAATCACTTCCGGATGCAGACCCTTGCCGCGTTTGATGTGCTTCAAGAGTTCCATGCCATCCATATTGGACATGCGAATATCTGTGACGACCACGTCAAACGAGACTCTGGCCAACAGATCAAGCGCCTCCCGGCCATCTGCAGCAGAGACTGTTTCAAAACCGGTATTCGCCAGATCATCGGCCAGTGAAATGCGTTTGATCTCCTCATCATCAACAACCAGGACTTTCATTGATGCTCCTCTATTTCCTGAAAATTATGCCCCGCAGCATTGAGAATGAGGCGAAATGTGGATCCCTGATTCGGCACACTACGCACTTCAACCTGGCCATCCATTTCCGAAATCAGCATGCGACACAGGGCCAGCCCCAAGCCAGTGCCTCCGGCATCCTCTCGAGTCGTAAAGAACGGTTCAAATATTTTATCTATGTGGTTCTCAGGAATACCGCAACCGGTGTCGACCACCTCAATGGCCACGCGCTCAAAGTGGCTGAAGGTATCCGCATCCAATACAAAGCTGCGCAAACGGAGTTCTCCTCCATTCGGCATGGCCACCATGGCATTGGTGCAAAGATTGAATATGACTTCCTGGAGTACGTGAGAGTCTCCCCACACGTGAGGCACCCTGCCCACCTCAGCGACCAACCGTATGTCCGGTGAAACACTCCGGTCCAGGAGCTGCACGACCGCCTCAATGGCCTCATTAACATCGGTATCCTGCAGTGTAAGCCCGTGCGGGCTGGCAAAGGCCTGAACACTCTTTGTGGTGGACTCAATTCTCTTCAGTGCCTCGCCCATGAGCTGGACGTACTGGGTTAGATGGGCATCCTCCTTGACACTGCGACCAATGGTCTGAAGACAATTCTGGATACCGTCAAGGGGATTGGAAATCTGGTGCGCAATGCCTGCGACCAACTGACTGATGCCAAGCATTTTTTCTCGTTGCCGAATAATCCCCTGGACCCGACACAGATAACTGTGCACCGATGAGGTGAAATAGACTGTAATCCATAGTGTCGTTGTCAGCGCAATAAAGAACCCCAACAGAAAGATCCCATGGGGTCCATTGCCAAGCAGCGTTGCGTGATACGAGCCGGAATCCAGACTGAAAGCCGATCTCGGCGCCCACCCCAAATAACCCAGCAGCAGCACCACGCCTGCCAGACACGAAGCCAGCGAAGCCAGTAAGTAGGGTGTCCGTCCAATCAAGAGCAACGCACCAATGGCAATATGAAAGACAAAATAGAAAAAAAAAGGATTGTACGGCACGCCCGAGAAATACAGCAACAGGGATAGACTGATCTGATCCAGGATCATCTGGACCACAATATGCTTGTTCAGGTTCAGAAGACCACAGGTGTTGTACTGTTCATACAGCAAAAACAGGGCATTATACAACAATGTAATCCCTGCAACCACGTAGAGCGGGACCGGATGAGGCACCACATGCAGGAAGGAAGACGTCAACCAGACGACCCCTATCACGCCAAAGCAGGCCATCCATCTGAGGTTAATGAGCCAGCGTACCCTGTTCGACAAGATGGACAGTGTTAAATCCACTTAAGCACCTCCACATATCTGAAACTGATTTGATTTGCAGCCTAACATCTACCTGCAAAACAACTTAGATACTTTCCCTATATATAGTGCCCGAAGGCATCTGTGGCAACGGAAATATTTGTTTCTTCATCCGGTCTGAGTCAATATCTGTGTCATTCAATCTGCCACTGGCCGCTGGTCTGTCTGTGGCCCACCAAACGTTCTCTGGCCACCTGATACGACTGGAACCGTTCGAATTTTTCCAGGCCGGACAGAGACCTGATGACGATTCGAGCCCCGACCTCATGCAGCGCGGCAATGGGATTCAGGCCCGCCACAATGACCATACCGGTACGTCCCTCTGCCACGGGAATGTCCAACAGGGGTTGATTCGGATTTCCAATGGCCAGGATGCCTGACAGGCCAAATTGATCCATCTTTCGTTTCAGCCGGATTACATCGTCAATGGCCGCAGAGGGAAACTCCCTGAAGCTGCCCCCCACCACCCCTCGGCCGCTGCGTGCACATTCGCGAACGCGCGTCATTCTGGCCTGGATGAACACCTCCATGGGGTCCATGGTGGTGCCTGTATAGTCAATCAGCTCCAGAAAGCGAACGGGGCGACCGTCCTTGATCTCGAGCAACGCGCCAAACCTGGAAACGAGAGGTATGCCATTGGACAAAAAGATGCCGTTGACCGTGACACTGCAGATCGTACCAATCCCGACCTGCCCCGGCGGTACCAGCACGCCGGCCAGCGTCTCCCCTTCCCGAGCCACGGCCAGCCGCGTTCCCATGCCCAGTTTCCGCGTGTAGACAGGCCGCATGTCATCCAAGGCCCGCGTCAGGAAACTGTCACTCACTGTCGCCACATTGGCGATGATGTGGCCGCGCCCTTCTTCGATGTCGAAATCCATGCGGTAGCTCAGTGCATCGATTTTCGAAGCCACAAAACCCACTTTTTCATGAATGTCGGCATGTTCCAGTTCATCGATCCCCCGTGAAGTGATCGTTCTGCCCAGGCGGCGGCTCACAAAATGGGTCAACCCCTCCTGGTCCATTTCCAGTAGATGAAAGCGAACCGTCCTCGGTTGAATCTCTATGCCCTGGGCCAGCAGTTGCTTCTGAATATAGGATGCCCCAGCGGGTTTGCCATAGTTGTGCAGCGACTTGAGTATGGCCAGCCTGATTTTCTGACTCTTTTTAACCATAGAATCGACCCTTGATATAGGATTTGTTGCCGATTAACCATGCCGTTACTGGCCCCTGGTCATCCCAACCTGTCATTTTTATTGATAAGCAGACTACTCTTCGGATGCATTTATACGGCATAATTGCCGTTTCTTATTAAAGGACAATACGCGATTATCGCTTTACTATCAAGCTTTATGTGATAACGTAACGGATATGAATTACCGATTTGACTGTTAAATCATATAAAAACCTGACTCTTCAACAAGAGTCATAACATCAATGAAGCAAGAAAGGAACAAGCCATGTCGTACGTGAATGATGTCCTGGAAATGGTCCAGAGAAGAAATGCAGGAGAACCGGAATTTCTGCAAGCCGTGAAGGAAGTCCTTGAAACGCTGAGTCCTGTACTGGATCGTCACAAAAAGTACCAGAGTGCCAAGATCCTTGAGCGCATCACAGAACCCGAGCGTCAACTCATCTTCCGCGTCCCCTGGCAGGATGACAAGGGCAATGTTCAGGTCAACCGAGGCTTCCGCATTGAGTTCAACAGCGCCATCGGCCCTTACAAGGGCGGTCTTCGCTTTCACCCCACGGTCAACATCAGCATCCTGAAGTTCCTTGGCTTTGAGCAGGTCTTCAAGAATTCCCTGACCACACTGCCCATGGGCGGCGGCAAGGGCGGCAGCGATTTTGATCCCAAGGGCAAGTCCGACACGGAAGTGATGCGATTCTGCCAGAGTTTCATGACTGAGCTTCAGCGCCACATTGGACCTGACACGGACGTCCCTGCGGGCGATATCGGTGTGGGCGGCCGCGAAATTGGCTTCATGTTCGGCCAGTACAAGAGGATCAGAAATGAGTTCACCGGCATCCTGACCGGCAAGGCCCTCAACTGGGGCGGTTCCCTGATTCGTCCTGAAGCGACCGGATACGGTGCGGTCTATTTCGCCGAAGAAATGCTCAAGACACGCAACGAGACCTTTGAAGGCAAGGTCTGTACTGTCTCAGGATCAGGCAACGTGGCTCAGTACACCATTGAAAAACTGAATCAGTTGGGTGCCAAGGTGGTTTCCGTGTCTGACTCGAACGGGACCATCTATGACAGAAACGGCATCAACGATGAAAAACTGGCGTTCCTGATGGAACTCAAGAACATCAAGCGCGGCCGTATCAAGGAGTATGCAGACAAGTTCGTCTGTCAGTACAACGAAGGCAGCACACCGTGGAATATCGCCTGCGACTGTGCCTTCCCCAGTGCCACCCAGAACGAAATTACCGGAAAAGACGCCGAAACCCTGGTGAAAAACGGCTGCTACGTGGTCAGCGAAGGTGCCAACATGCCGAGTACCCCCGAAGCGGTGGATGTATTCCAGGCCGCCAAGATCCTCTACGGCCCGGGCAAGGCAGCCAATGCAGGCGGCGTGGCCACCTCAGGCCTCGAAATGTCCCAGAATTCCATGCGTATGAAATGGACGCGTGAAGAAGTGGACGAAAAACTGCAGCGCATCATGGTCGACATTCACAGCGCCTGCAGCAACGCAGCCGAGGAATATGGCCAGACCGGCAACTACGTCATGGGTGCCAACATTGCAGGCTTTGTCAAGGTCGCAGATTCCATGCTGGATCAAGGTCTTGTCTAAAACGATTGAGTTTGTTTAGAATATCCGAGAAGGCGACATGCACACGCATGTCGCCTTCTTTTTTATTTGGTGAAGGATTGGCGAACCGCGAACAACTAAAGCGCAGTGAACGCTTTTTTTGGACACGGATTTAACAACCAACTAACAACTGACATTTAACCACTAATTGACACTAATCTTCACTAATGGTTCTCGCTGCGATTGAATGGGGTATGTCTCGCACGGAGGCACGGAGATCACGGAGAAAAAGATTCAGGAAAACATAACGCGCGCCCGCTCACTGAGGTTGCTCAAGCCGAAGGTCCCAAGGGGACCCCAAGCCACCAAGACCAACAACCAGAAACCAACAACCAACAACTAACAACTAACAACTGCTTTATCACCACAGAGTGCACCGAGATCACGGAGAAAAGAAGGAAGAGAAGAAGGCAGGAAGATCAGAAGAAGCTGATGCAATCTGAATGGACCCACGAACCGACCTTGTCACCCCGAAGTATTGAGGGGTCTATTAAAACAGCCCGCGAAGCGGCTCCACCACTTAAAACTGGAACGAAGCGACCAACAACCCTCGGCCCGTGAAAGCTTCTTTTACCGGGCAACAACGAACAACTCACAATTACTTCAACCACCTATGACACTAATCTTCACTAATTGAACGCCGCAGCATTTGAATGTCCGTCTCACACTTGACCCGCTTCGCAGCGGGACGGTCCTGTCGGACCTGCGTGTGTTTTGTCAGGGCCTGCTCAGCGAGTCGCAGATCCCCAGGGGGCAAGCTCGGCCACAGTCCCTTCGGTCCCCCACATCCTAGGCACTTCGCCTACGGCTCAGCTTCTTCGAACGTCCCTCAGGGATCCCGTGGGGAGCTTGGTTCTACTGCGAAGGGGTCGTCTGTAACGCGCCAACTGTCACACGGTCTTACTGTCCGACAGCGAAACGCCTCGTCTGCCCCTCTGTCGAGGTCAATTGTGCCACCGGTGGCACAATCTCTTTATGGGTTTGGTGAAACTGCCCTGTCTCATAGACATTCCTCCTGGGAGAATTACCGTCCCACTGTTCGACAGTCAGACTGTCATACCGTCAAACCGTCCGACTGGTTTTGGGCTGTTGGTTGTTAGTTGGCTGATAGCTGAGAGCTGACGGCTGAACGCTTGAGTTTTCTCTCTTCCCACCTCAGCGAAGCGGTCGGCTCCTGTTGAATTCGGCAGGCGCCTGCCGAATTCGACTGTCAAGATTGAACCAACGCAATATTCAGCCTTTTCACTGAGTGTGGTTTGCCAATACCTCAAGAAAAAGCCCTGGAATTCTTCAAGCCGAAGATGCCCAAGGTATCCCCAGATCCCAAGGGGGCAAGCTTGGTCACAGAACCCTCCTTATCCTTGGATGATTGTCCCCATGGGACCCCTGGGGGGCTTGAAATCCTAATCGAACAGGCCCTTTCCATTTGGGCGTTAATCGGATGGAAGGCTCTTGAAAGAAGCGTTCAGCTTTCAGCTCACTGTCCAACTATCTTACCGTCCTACTCTCACACAGCGCAGCGTCCCACTTTGTCCAGATCAGACGCCGGCATCAGGAGGCCCAGCGCCGCCAGAAAGAAAAACGTCACGACCGACAGGACCGATTCCAGGAGGGGCTGCCTCAGCTATGACCTCTTTCCAGGACAACCTTCCAACACTGGCCAGTGCCACTCGCCGAAAAAGGCCTCAGACCATCTCCGGTGAGGAACAGTTTGTAGTGTATATCAGGATCAGATGCCCCCAGTGTCAGAGCGATCGTGTTCCTGTGCAACACTCCGATCCAGTGATCGGTTACCGGCGCGTCCGACATCATCGGTGTGAATCGTGCGGGCTTTCCTTCAAAAGTGTGGAGGTTATTCCGGAGGGGCAGGGCTGACTGCACCTATTAAACACACTCAATCCTCAGAAAGTGGAACGCAGGGCTCAATCGTGACGCGATAGCGGCGTGGATTTGCCCGATGTTAGCGCGACTTTACATAAGCAAATGACCGTGGTGAACGAGCGGGTCCATTAAGTCTATCCAGGCAAAATGGTTCCGAATATCGGATGGAGTTCTTGATTCTGATGGCGTGGCACTCTGAATCGAAATCGAGACGCCAGAAAGTCCCATCCCAAAAAAAGACTACGACAATTAAGAGAGGTGGGCACAAATGTCAGCCAGCTAAAATCTTGTGTCCTAAGTGATTACTGAGTTATATTACGCTGTGGAATTATTGTGGCACCTTCTTTCGGTGGGCTCGCTTGCAACTCGAGAACCGTTCAGTACCCAAACCAATGAAGAATCTTCTCCCACAACGAGGATTCCCCGCCTATTGCAGAGTCCGTAGCAATTCCCAATTTCCTTATCTCCTTCCACCTCTTCCTTCTGATCTCATCACGTATCTTTCGTTCCTCTGCAGCTCGTCTTTCAGTCTTTTCTAGTTCGTGTTCTGCCCTTCGATCATCTCTCAACTGATGATACCACGTCAAGTAGTGTCCACTCTCCAAGTCATATAAATTCGACCATCTTTTTGTTTCTTCTTGCTCGTAAGCCGCCCTGTACTCACTATCGGTTGCATACCTGGGGAGATCTGTTTTCCCCAGCCGCGCATCTTCTGCACCGTCCGTCTGAGACTGGTGGCGGCCCTTCACCTTCTTGCAGACAGAATCGTAATCTGCCCACAATCTTTTTCTATCATCCTTCGACAAATGCGAATATTTGAACAGGGACCCCATATCCCTAACCTGTTTCCAGAATTCCTTGTACTTTCCTCTCTCCTCAAGACCTTTGAGGTCTTTTATTCTCTGTTCTATAATCGCTGCGTCGAGAGTGCTATTCTTTTTGTCCTTTCGCATGTTAGTGATCCCTTCGATACTGTTTGGCAGCTACGGGTCAACTGTCAAGGATAGTGTGTCGCCCCCTTCGACAGCGTAGTATCCCTGCTTGTCACCGTCAATGTAGACATCAAGGCCAACTGAGGACCGATCCGGGCACTCGAAGTAGGCCCATCCGTCGCTACCTGTATACTCCGATTGTCCCCCGAAACCAACAGGTCTGGGGTCCATCGCTCCTACCCGAACGGAGCTTCGGGGATGGCCGTCTGATCTAACGACACGAACTGAGAATGAAAAAGCCATTTCCTTTTTCCTTCTACTGCGAACGCGAGGGACAACAGGACATTAAAGGCGGCAGCTTTTAATGGTGCGAGTTGATCCCTATGTGTACGCCCGGCATGGGCGCATACTTATGAGTTGCGGCAGGGACCACCGTGGGCCCTGCTCAGTTCTTTGTACGTGAATCCCATTTAAGTGTAATAGATTACTATGCTCATAGACACAAGTACTAGCCGACGGCAGGGGCGTTCCCGCGAGGGAGGGTCCGGAGGAAGCCTGAGTGCAAAGCTACGAGCTGACGAACAGAAACGGCATATCCCCCTGGGTTCCCTGTCGGGACAAGATCTTTGGCGAGTTTAAACGTCGGGTCAAACGTCTGACTGCTCGCAGTTGGCGTGTATCCATGTCACACCGAATCCAAAAGCTCAACGAGTTCTTAGGCGGCTGGATGGGATCGATACTTCGGGATCTCCGAGTACTACAGTCCGTTTGAGAGGCTTGATTTTTGGATACGCCATCGGATTCGTTTGTGCTTCTGGAAGCAGGGGCGATACGCCCGGACCAAGGTCTGTGAACTGGTGAAACACGGAACCGGCTTGAAGGCAGCGCTTGGCACGGCCATCAGCAGTAATGGCCCGTGGCGTTTGTCACGTACACTGGCGACTCGAAGCCGACATGACCAATCGATGGCTCGCTCAGTTGGGTATATACAATGTCAAAGAGCACTGGTGCAAGATTCACTACCTGGCCACGGCCCGGTAGCCTTCTAGGGAACCGCCTGGTGCGGATCCGCATGCCAAGTGGTGTGGGGGCCGGGGGATACCAGAAGATTCCTATCCTGTTTCAAGGGAACTGCTATATGGCTCCTATAGGAGGGACTTCAGGAACTCCACATCCGATTCCAATTCTGCCGCCGTCCCCTGACACTTATATGCATAGTCGGACATGGCATCTGTGCGTTTGTACGGGTCACTGCTGTAGCTTGAAGGGTGTTCCCCCGAATCGATTGCTGAAACCAATTCGTCTGCTTCTGCCAAAGTACGATTAGCATCTTCATTCAAGTCGGTAATTCGCCGACGCAAATCGGCGAGTTCCTCCCTTATGCGATCCTTGGACCATGATTTTGCAGTGTTTCTGTTAATGCCCATTGAAATCTCCTTTCGGATGAGGCCGCCGACTCAATAGGTGGCCACTTGGACTACGTCATCGATTCTTCTTCGGTATAACGCCGCGGATCTGGGGCGGCGAGGTACGAGCCGTCCCTAGCATCCGCATGTGTCCATGTCTTATTCGTTATACTTGTGCTTAGAGTAGTGATTTAAGAAAATCAATATCGGATTCAGTCTGAGTCGCTAGTCCGTGCAGGAAACCTACGTTATCATACATGCCATCGGTGTGTTTGTGGGGATCGCTTGAACGAGAAAAGCCATGTTCGCCCGATGCGATCTCCGCCGCCAATTGATCGGCTTTTGCCTGGGTTTCCCTTGCCTCCTCATTGAATTCATTGATCAGCCTTCGCAAATCCTGGATTTCCTCCTTAATACGGTCTCTTGACCAGGTGATTGCAGCTTTCCTATCAATTGCCATAGCAAACCTCCATTATTTAATGACGACCCTTATCTCAAGATTCGCTGCCCCAGTAGCGAGCGTGTAAATCTCAAGATATTCGGAAGTAAAGCTCACCACTTGCGATACGAAAGGCTTCGATGAGATAGTCCAGACGTTTTTCTGTTGGCATTTGCGACATTGCTTCCTCAATATTCACTATTGGATTACCGCGAAATATTGCATGCTATCATAATTATTGAAACGACCTTTTTCCACACTTCTCATGTCAGAATATGCGATATTGGGTCATAAAGCAACATGTATTGCGCGATGTGCAAGATATTGAATCTGGCAAAACCACGCGCATTGGGCACCGGGGGATACCCGAAAACCCGAAAGTAGAAACGGTCTGCTCAGGCTCCAATTGAGCCGCTGGACATTTGAATGAGGGGTACCGCACCTTTTCCCATGTCCTGAAGACTCTTCTAACAAGGCCCCCCCCAAAAAAAACTTCACTTACCTTCCAGATTCTGGAAACCACCCCCTAGTCTGCTCCTGATTAATCCTATCCAATACATGCCATGAAGAACCATTGAGTGAATTCAAAAGGTGACCCATGGCAACCCTTGCCGAACAACTCGTTAATGTCCAGGCAGCCATTGAAGCGGCCGAATCGGCCCAGTCCGTATCCGGGGGAGGCAGGTCTCGTCAAATGGCCGAAGGGGCAGGGTTGAACGGTCGAGGGGGCGGTTCTCGAATCTCAGCATTGAATGATTGCCAATTTTCGCTTTGCTTAAATCCGAGGACCGACACCTAATTCGCCTGCTTTATACACTGCTTTTACAGTCTCCTTTTTGGGTATTAAACACCACGACCGCGAATCAAAGTGACCTCAATAATAGCGTGAGCAAGGTCACGATTGACTCCCAGCATTTCTGCCAATTCGGTGATGAAGGATTCTTCCTTATCGCCGACTATTCCATCTGCGAGCACCATCTCCGTTGCGAAAGCAAAGGCTGTTTCTCGCAATTCTTCTGTGAGCGACCCTGCCGCCTGTTGAACCGCTTCCATTCCTAGCTGATCGGTGACATTTAGCGCGAAGTCGATGACGCTGTCATCTTCATCTTTTGAGTTGTTTGCGAATATTGGGCTGCGCGCACACATCGAGCGAAGGTATCCTACTTCCTCACTAGAGACATTGCCATCGACTTTGATCGCCGCAATGACGATAGTCATGATTGCCTTCTGTGGGTCAAAAGTCGGCGTAGTTTTGGATTTCAGGCCGTCGAATAGTCCCATGGTCCTTCTCCTTTAGATGGTTCCTTTACCGTTGCATACACCACACTTCTTCTTCCCGGAGCCGTTACAGAGCTTGCATTCTCGGTAATCGGTGGAAAGAAAGCCTCCGTAGTCCTTCTTACCCTTGCCTTTACAGTCAGGGCACTGGACACTCCCTTTACCGTGACATTCTCTACATGTAGCCATTGTTGCTCCTTGTTGTGTTGTTAGTCATTCTCAAGTTTCACAGCTTGAAGAGACGAGGGGTCCCTGGATCTCGCCTAATTACCGATGACCCCTTATTCTCCGTTATTAATCTACATAGTCTGGGTCACTTACTATGTATACTTTTTTATCCGCATAATCTAAATTAGAAACGCTTGATGAATGTCGTCATGCTTCTCATATGACACGCAATCGCCTTTGATTAAACAGCCAGTCAAAGGCACGTGTCAGACCAGCTCGCTACCTCTGTCCATCGTCATTTGCAGGCAAACGTTTACATGGTAAACCAACCTCAATTGTATCGATTTTTCCGTCAAGCACATCGGCGACCGAATAACTCTCGGCGACAGTCTGTATCCCAAGTGTCGCTAACTGTGGCCCCTCAATCCGAATGATGCGTCCGGTGTCTGGATTGGTCATTTCGCGAGGCAGACCAGAAACGATAAACTGTTCACCAGGAGTGAGACGAATGGCGCCCTGGTTAAGGTATATCTTACCGTCCAGCACCCCAAGCACGCGAACAGGCATTATAACGTCAAGGGGACCCTCATTCAGATATGCGCAGCATTCTTTCACTAACTCTGGAATATAACGGTCCACGCCAGACTCTTGTTCGCGTTCACTTCGGCTAAACTTCAGGCTGACATTGTCAGTCCACCGAATCTCACATTCTGCGAATTCTACTATGCGCACGTTTAAATCTAGGACGATTTCGTGACTCACTATTGGCACATTGTACAGGACATTCCGTGTAGACGTACCGTAAACTTCAGAGATAGTGCCAAGTAGCAGGTAATCGGCACCCAATTGCTCACCCAAACGAGCCAGTTCACGTACTGGCATATTGTTTGAGAGAATTCGCTGACGCTCCTTTTCAACATCAGGGGATGTCCGATCAAGCACCTGGAAACGGTGTGACTGCACGACTTGGGCAATTACACGCTCAGTTATTTGCCGTGCAATCTCATCAAAATTAAGCCCGCTCCTTGTCGTCGAACTTGCCTGCGCTCGAATGGGCCAGATCGCCAGTTTTGGTTTCTCGGGGTCGGGACGAGAGGGTACGTATACGTATACCTGCATTGTGACTTTCCAGTCCCCATCAGCCCCTTTATCCGAAACAAGGATCTCATAGTTGCGAATAAAGCCATGAGTCCGTGTTTGAATACGCCTGAGCACATCGTCCGTTGCCGTATTCGTAGATGATACTTCACCCTTGTTCTCTTGGTAAATATCCTGCAGTACCCAACGAATCTTGCTTAGCGCATCAACTTCCAGGCCACGCACTTGGCGGATGGCCTCGATCAGCCCATTCACAACGGCTTCATCATGGGTCCGACCATGCCCCACAATTTGACGGGTTTCCGTGCTGAGAGAAGCAGACATAGCGTCAACCGAAAGCAGTAGCACCAACATTGATAATATAGTCCGTTTGCTCATTTTTTTCTCCTCAGCGTTGGGTCCAGATGATCGAAGGAAGGAGACACAATGACTTCATCATCGTACTTGACTCGCTCAGCACGTTTCACCTCATCCTGTTTGAGGAATTTTCCGCGGGCCAAATCGCGCGTAGAGGGGCTCCACATGAGTACATGCCCCACAAGAGGGTGGCCTGTTCTTGGGTTGTTTGCCGTCCATGTCTTGATGGTCGTGACACCCTCCCAGTCCGCCCGCCCGTTTTCCTTTATGAACTTGTCCATACGATTTCCAATTTCATAAGATTCCATCTCCCTTATGCTTATGTCCTCCATAATGTTCCTAATATCCTCCAACTCGGCATCATTCCCAGTCTGTTTGATCTCCAAATGACCGTTGACAAAAGCGGTCAAAGCAGCAGCAGCCTCGAGTTGAGCCGACATACGCGCCGCGCGCATGCGCGCTTGGGCAAGGCGGTTGCTTGTGGTCTTCGTTATGGCTGGTGCCGCTTGACCGAATGCAACAAGCACGTTTTGCCCTGCGTCATCTTCCATTATACGGACCCCATGAACCGGAATATAACTTGCATCATCAGGAAGTGTCTCAGCAATCATATCTTGAATGGATGCTGTGACTACCTCTGCTGGCCTTCGGGATACCGCTTCGCCGAGGACGCATTGTCGTGCTATATTTTCCAATTCATGGGAGTAGATCACGAGAACGCCGACTGACCTCAAGTTCTCGAAGGTGGTGAGTACGCGAAGCCCCCTCATAGAACGGGTTGCTGACATCACAGCATTCCTTGTAAATGCTGCCTTCAACAGCTGTTTAGCCTCTGCCCGACTGGCCTTGCGGTAGTTGCCGGGGTCTATCTCAAAGTCGCGCAGCAGCTTGTCCAGATGTGCCTCCCCTAAGTCTATTCCCTTCTCCGCAGCAATGTCAATGCGGTCGCGTAGATAAGCAAGTTCGTCCCGGATTGGCCTGTCCTCTGGCAGCTCATCCAGCATAAACTCAAGAGTGTTTTCGAAGTAAACCCTCATATTCACTAATGCCAATTCTCCCTTGGCTGACGCGAAGGCTGTGTGAAAAGCAGCGATCCTTGCTTCCCCGTATCTAACATCATCAGGCTCCACCTTAATTGGGGCAGATGCCCAACCGATATAAGCGTTGCCCGGATTGGCTGAATTCACACTCAATTCCCAGCCCCGCTCTGCCAAGTACTGGTCGCGCTGCTTTGTGAGCTCAGGGTCGCCGTCGATGTCTTTGACATCTGGGAACATGTTCCCTGGATTTACATAGGCTTTCTCGTCCACATTGTTTCCATCCGCCTGAGCAAAGATGGGAACGGTTAACACGCATAAGATCCCCATCAAAAACAATAATAGTCCTGAGTTTTCGGTTTTCCTCATTAGTTCCATTGTCTTCTCTCCTAATACAAATGAATGTTGTTTGACAGCTTTCATCTGCCAACCATGCCTGAACCAGAGCTTGCACAAACTCTTGGCAAGCATGATCGGTGTGTAGAATCCAGCGATGACTTCGCTCTTGACTGTTGTCTCCTTTCTGAACCAACGGCTTTCCAGCGACTACTGCCCTCTCTATTTCATAGGCACCCGATGCCAGGCGGTTTCTCGTCAACGCCACCTTCGGCTATATCAATAAGGCACTCTCTCGGCCACGGGTAACACTGAGATAAGATTCCGAGCCTACTTCCCGCAAGAATAAGTGTTCTTGTGTATTGCTACACCTTACTTTCCGTGCGCAGAAATCGACATTTTCAGATATGCAAAAAGTAGACTACAAGGTCTGGGACCCGGATATAACGAGTCAGAGAACTTACTTAGTTTTACGTCTACAAGCGAAGTATCATAAACAGTGTTGTTACACTGCGGTGTTCTCTCATCAAAGGATGCAGACTTAACAATAATATGGCCTGTACCATTACCATGCAACTTTAAATCTGGTTGAAATAATGACTTTTTGATCAATCCAGGTATTTCTGACTAAGAGAAGCAGTTTTGAAATGCACCGGTACTCCCGGCGAGAATTGATGGGGCAGCCTAAATGAGCATATTTTGTAAGATAATCCCATTGCGGCAGGCCCCTTCTGGCAAACGGATAGGCCCCGCTGGAGCAGCCAAACACTTGAATCCCATTGTCTGATCCAACAATCGACCACAGATTTTCCCAACGGAACAAAAAAAAACTTCACTTACCTTCCAGATTCTGGAAGCCACCGCCTGGTCCGCTCCTGATTAATCCTATCCAATACATGCCATGAAGAACCATTGATGATTTCAAAAAGGTGACCCATGGCAACACTTGCCGAACAACTCGTTAATGTCCAGGCAGCCATTGAAGCGGCTGAATCGGCCCAGTCCGTATCCGGGGGAGGCAGGTCTCGCCAAATGGCCGATCTGGATACTCTATACGGGCGCGAGAGGGATCTGCTCAATCGCATCAGCCTGACCACCAGACCCACCACCGCGACCTGGGGTACTCAGGCTGGCAGCCTAAGCTTCATGGGCAAAGCCGTTACGAACTCCGGTGGGTTCATGCAAAGAAGCATCAGCTATAAAGAATCAGAAACTTCCATCCGATTAACATTCATATTGAAAGGGTATGTTCGATTGCAGTTCCAAGCCCCGCAGGAGTCCCATGGGGGCCGTCATCCAAGTTCTGCGGCGGGCTCTGTGATCAAGTTTGCCCCCTGGGGATCTTCGCTACCCAGGGCATCTTCGACTTGAAGAACAGTGACCGACACAGAACGTCCCCTCCGGGGAGCAGCCGAAGGATGCATGACGGCGGACCTGCGCATATGTCGGGAGTGTCGCATTGGCACCTGCCCTTCCAGGTTTTTCATGGTTGAAGTCGTTGGTGGTCGGTATTCGTTGGTCGTTGTTGTTGGTTTAAATCCGTGTAATCCGCGCAATCCCCCCTAGGGGCAGGCGTGTCAAAAGAATGCTTTAAGCTGTTTGTTGTCAGTTGCTGATTATTTGTTTCTATTTCTTTGCTTCTTTGCGCGAGACAAAAACCAATTACGAGCACGAGCACCGTTCGTTTCACTCTCTGAGCACGAGCACGACAATGAACCGCTTCGCGGGCTGGTTTAATAGACCCCTACCCTGGGCATGCAAGCATCGGTGCCTCGGCGTGACGGTGTCGGGTCGTGGGTTCATTCTAATCGCGTCAGCCTCTTACCTTCTTCTCTTCTTAGTTTCCTCCCTTCTCCGTGATCTCCGTGCCTCCGTGGTAAATAAACCTCATTCGAGCGCAGCGAGAACCATTCGCGTAAATTGGCAAAATTCGTGGTGAGAAGTAGTTTTTAGTTCTTTGCGGCGCTACCCAAGGCATCTTCGACCCCCTGGGGGTCTTCGACTTGAGCAAATCCTACCTTGTGCCCAGGGTATGAGCGGGCGCGAGACCATGATTTGTATTCGCCCCGCCAATTCATGTAGAGTCTCAGGTCAATCCTCTACAACATCCGATCCCTTGATAAAACAGATCCCCGTTTGCCTGAGCGTGTCCATATGAAGACCCAGATTGGATTGTCCATCAATCACTCGGACCACATTGGACCAATGTGCCTCGTCCGGTAGAAGCGCGCTCAAACGGTTGTCTGCCTTTTCAAAGAACTCTGCGCGATAGATGCTGCCTGCGCGATTGGGATACACGGCCAGGTAGAGCATGTCCATTTCAACCAGGTCATTGAAGAAATGGGTGCCCAGGGAAATGTCAGGCACCAGGCCTTCATGCATGAGGGCCAGTTCGCAGATGACCGACACGGTATTGATCTCTGCAAAGGACACGGGCACGCCCAAAGACGGCGAGGTCGTACCCCACCGACCGGGGCCGATCAGCATGATCATACCCGCCTTGTCATCGCCGGTGAGATGTGTGAGACGACCGATGAGGCGCGCCACAGAATACCGTTCGCTCATACCCATCTGAGAATACACGGACGGTACCACGTAGAGGACACGTTCAATGTTCGTGGAGAGACTGTTGCCGATAATCGGCCCCTCTGTCCTGAGGACCACACGGGATTCCTCCACGTCTGCGACCTCCAGGATGTCATTTTCTGCGCGACGCACCTGAAACGGACGGCACTGGAGCAGGTCGATTCGCAGGGAATCATCATCCATGAAATTAGCCGAAAACTCGATATCCACAGGATGCTGATACGCGTCCTCCAGGGTCCTTAACATGGATTTGAAATCCTCCACAAAGGTTGTCGACGACAGCAATCCTTCAAAAGTAAGATCCCAGGGAAAGACCGTTTTCCAGCCGCGTTCCCGGGCCATCTGCTCCATCTCTGCATTGTGCGAGGCAAACATGGACAAAGGCAGTTCTTTTTTCGCATGGGCCATGACCTCGTCAAATTCACCTGAGACCAGTTGATTGGCGCGAAGATCCAGGATATCGACACGGCGCTGCGTGTACCGCTTTTCTTCATCGCGTGACCCCTCGGGACGGCGTTCCGGCGCGCTGAGCGAGATCACGCGTGTGTAGTCGTCGTCGCACCGGTCCACGGCCCGGGTCCCCAGACCGAAGACCAGACGCAGCATCCCCGCCTTGGCATCGATTTCGTCACTCCAGACAAACGGATTGAACGAGAACCCGACGCCTGCCACCTGCGGGAAGAACAGTTGTCCGTACGGCGCGCCACACACACGCTGCACCAGGATCGCCATCTGTTCGTCGCGGTCCAGCAGATTCCAATGGGCGCGGTAATTCAATGCCGCCTCGCTCATGGTACTGGCATACACATGCCGGACGGCAGTGATAAACTCCTCCAAGCGTTCCTGCGGTGTCCCCTGGTTGGCACAGAACACACTTTCATATTTTCCGCTGAACGCGTTACCGTACGCATCTTCCAGCAGACTGGAGGACCGGACGATGATGGGAGACTGCCCGAAATAGGTGAGCATCTCCATGAACTGGGCCTCGATGTCCTCGGGAAACGACCCGGCCAGGAGCCGCTGTCGCACTTCGTGACTGCTGTCTCGCAGCGTATCCGGATTGTTCATGCGGCGCCGCGTCCACCAGCATCCATTGCGAATCAGATAGGTATAGAACACATCGCTGCCAATGTAAAACGAATCGTGCGCCCCCAGACGCGCCTGCCATTTTACATCTTCCTTGAGCAGAATGGCCCTGGATAAAAGCATGCCCACGGACTTGCCCCCGATGAGGCCCGTCCCAATCATACGTTTGCCGATCTGCACGAGGTCTCTCAGGTTGAAATAGGTCTGGGCCAAGTCCAGCACGCGTTCATCGCGACTGATGGCCATGCGCAGTATTCGCTTGAACATCAATTCGGCGTCTGCACTGCAGGTGGCGCAGGTGTCACTCATCTCCAGGTATTTTTGCGCCTCGGCAAAGGTGCGCGTCCACACATCGTAGCGATGCACCGTCAAATCGAGCCAGGGCTGAGGCGCTGAAGACAGAATTTCGGACACCGTGGCGCTGAGACGCACCGGCAGAAACTCATCGTTTTTCCACTGATGAAGCATATACATCGTATCGGAATGCCGTTTGTCCACCTTTTGGGGGTGCACATACAAAGTCCCTTTGTTGCGATACACATCGATCACCACCTGCGCAGTCCTGTGAATGATGTTCACGGCCTGGGCCATGTGATGGTCCTTGAGCAGTGCGAAATAGGCGGCCGTCTC
>JAIPFM010000229.1 GCA_021736645.1 Phycisphaerae bacterium
CTTCGCATCCAGTTGACCAGGCCTACTCCAATGCAGCCAAGCAGAACAGCGCCCGGTGTGGGGACTATCTGTCCCACATAGAAATGGTCAACCGTAGGCCACTGATATGGGGGGGGGGTGATATTCAAGGTAGAGATGGACATTGATGTAAATGCAGCACCGTCCGTGACAAAACCCCTGAATGTATTCAAGTCTGCGTTTGCCAAATCAACTGTTGTTCCGTCGCTTAACGACAAGCTGATATCACCAACAACGTTTCCACCATCATAATCAGTGGGCCAGAACATACCCCCAACTGCTGTGACCGGAGCCCCTGTAAAGGCGATGTTCAATGGTTCCAAGGCATTTTCTGTTGACATGTTTCCGTCACCAGACCAGAGACCGGACGGAGAAGACATGGTATAAGCAAATCCGTTGGTCGGTCCAAAGTCTAGAAAAGGACCGATAAACGATCCATAGGTAAATGGATCGAAGTCTTCCAGATAATACCCCGGAAGTATGGCGGTCCCAAAAGAGACTTCATCTGTATAAATTGTGGTGGCGGAAAATGCTGTGCTGGAAGCGCACAAAGCTAATAACACTGTGGAAAACAACCCATGCCTCTTCATAATCCCTGCTCCTCACCAAGAAACTTGTCAGCAACCCTCTTTTGCGATCTGCCAAATACCAGCCTCAGGGTCAAATCGCATTGTTTTTGGCCCATATTCAAGGGCAATTCAGTCAATTGCCCAATGGAAATGCAGCACGCATTGAACTAAGCCAAAATGGACGAAAAACTTCATATATAAGCCCTATAATAATACACCTAACTTAACATTTCAACGGTAACATGGGATTTATGGATAAAAAGGAAAAAATAGGAGTAAAAAATTGACATACTGTCTGTAATTCAGGGTTTTTTTGCATTTCTCTACAAGACAAGAGATTCAACGAGGAGGCAGAGTCAGGCGTTTTGGCACTGTTGACCAAGCACTTGAAATAAATTGTCAAATCAAGAGAGACGTATCTCTCATGGCTTACCCACGGCCCTGACCGCTACTCGGCCAGGGGCTGCCCCTTGATCAGTTCGAACAGGGGGTTGTCCGTGCCCAGGATCAGGCGCGTTTTGTTGCCTGTGAGATCTTCTTCATAGAGTCGGAGGGTTCGCCAGAACTGATAGAATCCAGGGTCCTTGCCAAAGGTATCTGCATAGATTTTTGAGGCCTCGGCGTCGGCCTCGCCTTCAATCTGCTGCGCTGTTTTGTAGGCTTCGGACAGGATCGTCTTGACTTCTCGTTCCTGGTCGCCCATGACCTTCTGATATTCACCGTCACCTTCGGAGATGTATTTCTTGGCAATGCGCTGACGTTCCTCCACCATGCGGAGCTCTACCTTTTCCTTGACCTCCTGTACGTAGGTCAGGCCCTTGAGCAGCACGCCGGAGCTGTGGATGTCAATGCCATAATCAGCACAGGCCTTGCGCGACTCTGCTGTGATTTCCGCCACAATCGCTGGGCGTCCTTCCTGGACCTGGCCAATCAGGATGGTCTCTCGCAGTTCTTCTTCTGCGACCTCCATGGGGCGGTTATCCGTGCGTACGATTTCAATGAGGTCTCGCTTGGTGATCGAGTTTTTTGTGCTCGAATCGATAATGTCATCCAGGCGGGACAGGGCCTGTTCTTCTGTGCCCACAGAACGCATGAACCGCAAGGGGTCCTGAATGGTCCATCGTGCTGTGCAGTCCACCCAGATGTACTTCTTGTCCTTGGTGGGGATCTCTTCGGGCAGGCCGTTCCATCGCAGCAGTCTGCGGTCAAACCGAGTGACCCTCTGGAGGAACGGCAGTTTGAAATGCAGACCCGCGTTTTCAGACACGGAAATGCCCTCTTCGGCATAGGATTTTCTCAGTTGCTCCAGTGCGGCCAGGGTCTCCTGGTCCTCCACCGGATTGAGGATCACACGCACCGGCCTGCCGAATTGTGTGACCACAGCCTGCTCAGTCTCATCCACCACAAATAGTGATAATGACAGAAAGACTGTGAGCACCACAAGCCCTGCCAAAATAATAAATAATTTGCCCTGTGTCATGTTGAGTCTCCTCTATAGAAAGCAGCATCATGCTGCATTATTGATTGCTGTCCAGATTCAATTTCATGAGGATGCCGCCATCCGCGCCGCCCTGTTCGATGATCCACTTTTCGGTGATCTGGGGCAGGACCAGGCTCATGGTCTCCAGGTACATGCGTTTCTTGGTGATCTCCGGTGCCTTGCTGTATTCTGCATACACCCGCTCGAACTTGGCCACATCGCCCTGCGCCTTGTTTACGCGCTCGGCGGCGTAGCCCTTGGCAGTTTCAATCTCCTTTTGAGCCTCGCCCCGGGTCTTGGGGATGGTCTCGTTGTAGGCCTTTTTGGCCTCATTGACGCGCTGTTCCTTTTGCTGGATGGCCATGTTCACGGCATTGAATGCAGAACGTACCTGCTGAGGGGGATTGGAGGACTGCAGCTTGACAGTCACCACGAAAATCCCTGTTTGATACTCGTCCAGCAGGGTCTGCAGGCCTTCTTTGGCTGCAATTTCGTTCTCAACGCGCCCGATGGTCAGGGCCTCATCCACACTGCCGTTGCCGATGAGCTGACGCATGACAGCCTGGCTGGCATCGCGAATCGTCTGCTTGGGTTCCTTTACATTGAACAGGAACTTCTTCACGTCCCCGACCTTGTACTGCACGATCCATTCCACATCAATGAGGTTCAGGTCCCCGGTGAGCATGATATATTCCCGTTGCAGGATGTCACGACCTGCCTGACTCAGGGAGCGGCCTGCGCGTCTGGGGTCCCGCTCACCACTTTCCACAATGAGCTTCCAGAGATCCTCCTGGTCCACTTGACCGGAGTCAATCTCTGAAGATCCCAGATACTGGGAATTCACGCCTGCCTTGAGTGTCCTGAAGCCGAATTCCTCTTTCTGGATCTTCTGCACGGGCACAATCGTGACGATCTCGATGCCCCAGGGCAGCTTCATGTGAATACCGGGGGGGGCCGTTCGATTGTATCGTCCGAACTGCCGGATCACCCCGTTGGAGTCAGGATCCACCGTATACACGGATCCTACGAGTGTCAAAACCGCGAGAAAAACTACAATGAGTGCCAACACGGCTGACCGCGGCCAGCGAGGCATGGTATTGCCTTGTGCCCTTCGTAAGTTTTCCAATATATCCTGAATATCCATCAAAATCCCTTTCTTATCTAATCCACGCTGCTGTCGCAGCCAAGTTGCACGAAGGAACCTGGCGGTTTCATACAGGGTCTGATTTGCTGATTGAACGACATGTCATCATAACAGGTCAACGGGTGATGTAAAGGAGGTTTATGAAGGGCGTGTTCATTGGGGAGGGTGAGGCGGGGTAAACTCGATGGTCATTGCCCCAAAGAAAAGCCCTCCTGGAGAAGATCTCTTCAGGAGGGCTGTGGCTCGTGGCTGCAAGGGTGCGGCTTTACTTCTGATCCTGATCCACGGTCAATTCGTGGATGGACCAGTGCCAACTGTCTGACGATCCGTTCTGAAGGATCTTGATGAAACGCGTGGTCACTGTTTTGGGGAAACGGATTTTTGTGAGGGGGTCCGTGCCCTTGCCAGTGACAATGGGCTGACCCCAGTTGCCTCCGTCGAATGAGACATAGACCTCGTACTCGCGCGGATAATCATTGCTGGAGTTCCGGGTGTCCAGAGTCAGACCGGTCACTGCGGTTTCCATGCCCAGGTCCAGGACAAACCAGTCGCCTGGTCTCATGCCACCCCCAGTGCTCCAGCGTGTGCCGAGTTTGCCATCCATGGCCAGATGGGCTTCATTGTTGCCCCGTGAGGCCGTGGCTGTTCTGCTCTGTTTGGCCATGATTTCTTTCAGCTTGGTCACGGCGATTTCAGCTTCCTGGCTCAGCGCAGGGTCCTGCTGGAGTGTCCTGGCCAATGCCACGGCCTCATTGCAGGGGTACTTGGACAGGGTGGCCAGGATCAATTGCTTCTCTTGGGTGCGTTTGGCAACCGGCAATGAGGCTTCCAAAAGGCTGACGGTCTTGACTGCACTGCGATTGGCAGGTACGCCCAGCAGTTGGATATAGCCTCGAAGGGCCAGAATCTGCTGCACTGAATCCGACTCGGTTTTGGCAATATTCATCAGATCTGCCAATGGCTTGTCGTTCGGCCACTTGCTTAAGGTGCGGATCGCGTTTCTACGCAGGGTCACGTCTTGACTCTTCAAGAGGGCACGTACTGACTCCAACGCCCCATCCGTACCGATGACCGGGAGCATGGCCAGCAGGCTCGCCTTGATGTCGTTGTCTGCCTGGGTCAGTCCCTTGATCACAGGGGCCTCTCCTGCTGTGCCGGTGCGTCCAATGACTGAGATAAGGGCCCTTTCCAGGGCCGTGCGATCGGGTGTTCCCTTGGCTGCCAGCAGCAGGGATACCATGGCAGGAATCTCCTTGGCATCGGCCAGAGCACCCAGGCCCCTGTACGAGGCCTGACGCACCTCGGCATTTGAGTCTCTGGCCACCTGGCAGAGTGTGGAGGCCGCGCTGAGTTCATGACGGTCCACCAGGGCCTCGATCACGTTACAGCGCATCGCTGCAGGTGAGTTGCCCTGACTCAAGGTGATGAGGGCTGCAGTCACACCATCGCCTGTGATCCGCTTGAGACTGTCCAGGGCGGCCTTGCTCTGTGCACCGCTCTTGATTGAGGTCTGGGCCAGGAAGGTGACATGGTCGCTGTTGCCCAGGATACCCAGGGCCTTGAGTGCAGCCGCTTGAACATCCGAATTGTCACTGGTTGCAGCCTTCTGCACATAGGGCGCGGCTGTCTTGTCCTGGCGTGTCTCCAGGGCGCTGAGCAGCAGGACCTGTGCCTCAGAGTCGAGGCTCGCGAGCTGTTGGGCCAGAGACTCAGTCATGGCCTGACCCGGGATCTGGGCAATGAACTTGCCCGCAGCTCGCTGCAGGTTGATGTTCTTATCCCTGAGCAGGGCCAGGATGATGGTACCAGCCTGTTGCGGGTCAGCCTTGATCAGGCCCTGGTAGGCGGCAATGCGAATCCAGGTTGAGTACGTGGGGGCGATCAGGTTCTGGTAAATACTCATCGCCTGTTCAGCTTGGTTTCTGGCTGCCATTGAGTCCGCACACATGAGCAGGGCGTCATCACGGTCCACCCTGAGCGTCCTTAACACAGAGGCGTCCTGCAGCGTCCTTGCGCTCCGTCGTCCGCCGATTTCCCCCAGGGCCTTGATGGCGGCCAGGGCGGTCTGTCTGTCATTTTCGCTGACCAGCGGTGCCAGTTCGGCCACGGCTCTGCGTTCCCCGCGCAGGCCAAGCGTGACGATCACGCCGGTGCGCAGGTCTCCGTCCAGTGCAGTGACCGCCTGACGAAGCGCAGCGCCGGCTTCAGGGGCAGGCATGAGCTGCAGGGCGAACCGGGCCATGTGGGAGAGTTCCGGATCTGCCAGCAATTTGGCCAACGAGGGCACGGACTGGGCTGTGCCGATACGCCGCAGCATGCGGCAGCAGAACTGCTTGCCTGCCACGGATGTGCCTTGGGCATTGAGGGCCGTCAACAGTCTGGCTTCAATGGCCGGATACATCTTGGGTGACGCAGCTCTGATCTCTGCTTCAATCTCAGCCAGGGCCTTGCGTGATGTGCCAAAGTCGTAAGACTCGACGGCCTGGTAATCGGCAGTCAGGGGGACGCGGCGGCTGATCTGGTCGGCTGTGGGGAAATCGTCCGGCACGTCCTGTGTCACCTTGCCTGTGGCTACCCACTCCGTGCCGCGTGTCAGCAGGGTGATGCAGCACACACAAGTCAACTGATCGGGGCCATGCCCGAGCGCATTGTGAAATACGCGTCCCTTACCATAGTTGATGGTGAACAGCATGGGTTCATTTTCGCCGGTGCCCCCTTTGGCTGGATCTGCATAGGCCGTGGCCAGGAGTGTCATGTTTTCGGCAGGGCCGCGCAATTTGCTGTACAGCTCGTCACTGACGTGCATCCACTTGTCCGGCAGTCCCTGCATGATGGGGTGTGTGCTGTTGCGGCGCACGATCTGAAAGGGGTGCTGCGGGCCGTGTGTGCCGCCTGCACCGGGAGACGTGTCTCTGACGATTTGGCCGTCTCTATACCGGATCATGGGGCCGGACTTTTCATTGCGTCCGCCCCAGCCGCCCAGGCCGATCATCTTGTTCCATTCGTCCCAGCGGGAAAAGGCATTGTCTGCAGCATGGAAGATGACCAGACCGCCGCCGTTCTTCATGTAGGTTTCCAGGGCCGTCTGTGTAGATTGCGGCCAGTTGTCCCCATTGTAGTTTGAAAATATCACGTCGTATTGGGCAAAGTCGGGTTTGAAGTTGTCCATGGGTTGTCTCTGTTTCGGGGAGGTGGCCACATCGACTGTGAATTTTCCGGTGTCTTCCAGGATCTTCTTGATCACCGGCGTGGTGCCTGCCCAGTCGTGATTATTCTGGCCGTCCACAATGAGGACCTTTAAGGGGTCGGCAGCAAGCAGCGGTGCTGAGTTGAACAGGCATGTGACTGCCAGGAAGAGGAGTATGAGTGTCAATCGTTTCATTAGAATAGACTCCTTAGTCTGTTTGAAAAGGGTTAGAGTGTCCAGGGTTCTCTGTAGGCGCGTCCCAGCAGGGCACTGGCCTCTGGATCGCCCTGAATTTCTTCTGTGTCTGGATTCCATTTTATTTTGCGCTCTGTCAGCATGGCGATTTCGCCCAGCAGTGCCACACTGATGGAACGATGGCCCACTTCGACCGGGCAAATGGTCAGCTCCCGACTGCGCACGCAATCCAGGAAATTCTGCTTGTGATCCCGGCTCACATAGAGTCTGGTTTCACTGGCGCCGATCTCTTCCTGAAGGATCTTGGGATCCGAGGCACTCAGGCCGCCGCGGCTCACATGGATCCAGCCCTTGTCTCCAATCCATTTGGCACCCTGCGTGATCTGTTGGTTATTGGCCACGGTCATGACAATGCCATTGGCATAGGTGCAGTTGAAGCGATACGCTGTGGGCACATTGTACAGACCGTTTGTGGGATATGTGCCCTTGCCTTCGATTTCAACGGGACCGGTGGTGTCCCATCCCATACCCCAGTGGGCGATGTCAATGTGGTGTCCGGCCCAGTCCGTGAGCTGCCCCCCGGAATAGTCCATGATCCATCGCCAGTCCCAGTGTGACACGCCGCGGTAGGGCACCTTGGGCGCCGGTCCCAGCCAGAAGTCCCAATCCAGACCGGCCGGCACCTGTTGGACGGCCTTGACATCCGTGCCGCCGCCTGTGGGCAGGCCTACCTCAATCGATTGGATGGTGCCGATGCGTCCGTTGCGTACCAGTTCAGCGGCGCGTCGGAAGTTCTGATCGGAACGCTGTTGACTGCCGGTCTGCCACACGCGACCATAGCGGTGCACGGCATCGCAAATAGCCCGACCTTCACGGATGGAGCGGGCCAGGGGTTTTTGTCCGTGGATATCCAGACCTGCCTTGGCCGCAGCCACGGCAGGCAGGGTGTGCCAGTGGTCCGGTACGGCGATCATGACGGCATCCAGGTCCCCGCGTCCAATGAGTTCTCGGAAATCCAGATAAGCCTGACAGGCTTGATTCTCATATTTGCCATCCACGATCCTCTTGGCATTGTCGCGGTGGCCCTTGTCCACATCGCAGACAGCCACCATTTGTACCTCAGTCTTCTGGAGAAAGCCCTGCATGTCCCCGGTGCCCTGGGATCCCACACCGATGGCGCCCATGACAATACGGTTGCTTGGAGCATTGGCCCCAAATACGGTGGACGGGACAATCATGGGCAGGGCCATGGCCGACGTGGCAGTGGCAGCGCCCTTGAGGAAGTGTCTTCGTGTGATCGATGGTTTTTCTTTCATGTGTTACACTCCAAAGTTAAAAAGGTGCAGAGGACCATATTGATCATAGATGATCAACGCAGACCTGTTGTTTACAGATGCATAAATTTAGTGATGATTGTACTGTCAAAGGTAACAGGCTTCACGCACAAAACCCCAAACTTTTTGGGTATAAACTGCTTAATCAGTCCTGCATGCCAATCTTTTATGTGCGATCACAAAAAAAATATTGACAGAGGGTCTTTTAAAGATTACGATTGTAATCGTGCATCGCGAGGCATATGGAATTGACGTAGTTTAGGACCCAGGCCGCACAGCCGCGGCTTGGTGTGTGAAAGGATTCAAGTGCAGAAGCGATCTGTCCCTTGAATCT
>JAIPFM010000230.1 GCA_021736645.1 Phycisphaerae bacterium
ATGCGATCGGCCCGTGGCTGGCCTATACCCTGCATGTCATCCTCGTGGGCCTGGCCAATCGCTGGCGATTCAAATCCAACCACTGGCACGACATCGACCTGTTCAAACGCCAGGCCAGAGCCGTGCCAGTGGAAGAATCTGTTTAGTGGTTTAGTCCTTTAATTCGCGAATCCAGATATTTCTGTAACGCACGGGATTGCCGTGGTCCTGAAGGGCAATGGGACGCTTATCTTCGTGGGGTTTATAATCGGAGACCGCGTGCGGGCCGTTCCACTGGGTGCCGCCCTGCAACACCACGTGATCCTGGACCAGGACACCATTTTGAAGCACAGTGAAGGTCGCCTTTTTCACCACTTTGTCGCCCTCGAATACTGGTCTGTGAAAGATGATGTCGTAGCTCTGCCATTGACCGGGTTTGCGACAAACATTGACAAGAGGCACGGCACGACCGTACAAAGCAGCGCACTGACCGTCCGGATAGGTGGCATTGTCATAGGAATCCAGGACCTGAATCTCATACTCATCCTGCAGGAACACGCCGCTGTTGCCTCGCCCCTGGCTATTGCCCTGGACATTTTCAGGGGTGGCGAATTCCACGTGCAGCTGACAGGAACCGAAGCTGTCCTTGGTCCTGATATACCCGGCCCCTCTCACGGATTCCATGTAGCCATTGCGAATCACCCACTTGGTGGGCTGCCACTGGGACAAATCTGTGCCGTCAAACAAGACGATTGCGTCTGAGGGTGCCAGACAGGGCTCTGCCCCGGGCGTCACGACGTCAGGCGCAGGTCGGTCCATATCGTGGACGCGCCATCGCCCTGATTCAGTCTCCACGTACTGAATAGTCTCGCCTTTGTCTGTAGTTTCTACAGACGCAGGTTTCGCATCAGGGGTTGTGGCTGCAGGCTTACACCCTGTGAACAGAATCAGAGAACACACAATCAGTACACACGCTTCACTTCTCATAAGGCCATCCTTTCTTATAAAACCTTGAGTACGTCAATTATCTTAATTTATGGGTCTGACACAAGCCTGTTTTTTCGACAAAATCGAAGATACGAAAGAGGTACTCTGTTTTGACAACGCAGGCCCGCAATATAAGAAACGGCCCTGACAGGATGCCTGCCAGTTTGAATTTCCCTTCCTTTCCCCCTTGGTTTGTGATAGATATAGCACTTTTAATTCTAGTAAGGATTGAACGCCCTATGACAGACAGCCAACTGCCTGATCGTGTGATCCAGGTCACACTGGCAGATAATCGCCAGGTTTACCTCGTGGGCACGGCCCATGTGTCCAAAGAAAGCGTAGACGATGTGCGCAATACTGTGGATTGTGTCAACCCGGACACAATTTGTGTGGAACTTTGTGAACCCAGATATCAGACCCTGACTCAGCGAGACGCATGGCAGAAAATGGATATTTTCAAGGTCGTGCGTGAAAGAAAATCGCTCATGCTCCTGGTCCAGCTCATCATGTCAGCCTTCTACAGACAACTTGGCAAGCACCTGGATGTGCAGCCTGGTGCTGAAATGCTGGAAGGTGTGAATCTGGCCAAGAAGAGAAACATCCAACTGGTCCTGGCAGACCGGGAAATCGAGATCACACTCAAACGCGTGTGGGGTTACATGGGCTTGTGGACCAAGGCCAAGCTGGTCAATCACCTGTTCCTCTCTCTATTCTCAGATGAAACCATTGACGAGAGCATGGTGGAGACACTCAAACAGAAAGACCAACTCGAGAGTATCATGGCTGAATTCTCGGATCAGTTCCCTGAAATCAAACACCGATTGATAGACGAACGTGATGTGTACCTGGCCCAGAAGATCCGTGAGGCAGGCGGCCAGACCATTGTGGCCGTGGTGGGGGCTGGCCACTGCAAAGGCATCAGCGAGCACATTCACCAGGACAATGACCTGACAGAACTCAAAAAGACCCCACCCCCATCCTGGGTACCGACCCTGTTGAAATGGGGCATCCCCGCCCTGATCATTGGGCTATTTGCCTATGGATTCTATACAAAGGGATTGGATCATTTCATCAAGAACATTGGCATCTGGCTCCTGGGTAACGGCCTTTTCTCTGCGATCGGTGCCATCGCAGCCTTTGCGCACCCCCTGGCCGTGATTTCCGCATTCTTTGCTGCCCCCTTTACAAGCCTCAATCCCATGATTGGGGCCGGATGGGTGGCGGGTCTGGTGCAGGCCTGGGCCAAACGGCCCACTGTGGATGATTTTGAAGACATGTCAACAGCCATTGAATCTGTCAAGGGATTCTGGCATAATCCAGTCACACGTACCCTGTTGGTGGTGGCTCTGGCCAACCTGGGCAGCGTGATCGGGACCTATGTATCCCTGTTCTTCATTGGCATGCGAACTGCAAACTGATTTGGAGACACGAGACAATGGCTAAAAGAATTCTGATCCCCATAGCACATGGTATCGAAGAGATTGAAGCGGTGAGCATCATTGACACGCTCCGACGGGCCAATCTGGATGTCATGGTGGCGTCCGTACAGGACACACTCCAGATCACAGCCAGTCGAGGCGTCAAGATCACAGCGGACGCCCTGCTCACAGACTGTACAGGGCAGACCTTTGACATGATTGCACTGCCGGGCGGCATGCCAGGTGCCACGCATCTGGCCCAATGCGATCCATTAATCACCATGCTCAAACAACAGGCACAGGCAGGTCTGTGGTATGCAGCAATCTGTGCAGCCCCTGCTGTGGTTTTACAGCCCAACGGCCTTTTGAAGGGCATCAAAGCCACATGCTACCCTGCCATGCTGGATCAGCTTGAATCAGCGTATGCCAGCCGCGACGGCGTGGTGATTGACCGGCCGTGCGTCACCGGACAGGGCCCCGGGTTTGCACTAGAATTCTCCCTGGCACTGGTCGAAGTCTTGGCTGGCGTGCAGGAACGGCAGGCCATAGCCAAGGCCATGCTGGTTGAGTGATAAAAAATATAAGTTTACAATTGACGACAGGGAGTTTTTGGCGTCTAATGAGAGACGACTTTTGTGGTTAATTAAAGTATCATTGTACTGATGATACTGGGGGGTGTTGATCGGTTTTTGTTCTTGATCAATGTATAAATTTGACCTTCTTCTCGCTTGGCGGCTCTTATCATGCTTCGGCACCAACGCACCATTCACGTATCGCAATTCTTGCCGACTAGAGCCGCCTTCTTTTTTCTTTCCTGCCAGTAATTTACATATGCGTCCGCAGCGTATACACTAGCCGTTTTCTATGCTCGAAACTGGAGACGTAACGGCTCGTGGACCAAAACACCTTTCATGACCTGATCAGCGGCAAGACCCGAGGGTGGTTTCCAAACCTGCTCAGAGGGCTCTTGCAGCCTGTTTCCTGGGCCTATGGCTTGGTGGTGTCATGCCGCAGCACGCTCTATGGCCACGGCCTTCTGCGCAGCTACAGAGCCCCCTGCCCAGTGATCTGCATCGGCAATCTGACCACAGGCGGTACTGGCAAGACCCCGTTGGTCGCATGGCTGTGTCAGGTCCTTTCACAAGAAATGAAAGTCCAGTGCGCAGTCCTGACTCGCGGCTACAAGAGCAGTTGCACAAAAACGGATGAGCCTGCCATGCTCGAAAAACAACTGGGCATACCTGTTCTTGTGAACGGTGACCGCATAGCGAGCACAAAACTCGCACTCTCGCGAGGTCCCGTGGATGTCTTTGTGATGGATGACGGTTTCCAACACCAGCGATTGGCCAGAGATCTCAATATCCTCACGCTGGATGCCACCAATCCATTTGGCTATAAAAAGCTCCTGCCTGCCGGTCTGCTCAGGGAACCCATGACAGCCATCAGGCGAGCACAATGTGTTGTGATTACCAGATCCGACCAGGTCACTGACAACAATCTCAAAACCTTGACCACCACCATCCAAAACGTGTCCCCAGGCATGCGCATCGCCACTGCAGTACACCGGCCCACAGCCGTTCATATACCAGGCAAAGACACGCAGCCTCCTTCATGGCTCCAGGATCGCGCAGTCTTTGCATTTTGCGGCATTGGAAATCCTTGTGCATTCTTTGAGACTCTAGAAAAATTGGGCGTTCACTGTGTGGGCACACAAAGATTTGATGACCATTACCACTGTACAAAAAAGGATCTGCAGGATCTTCAGGCGCAGGCCACCATGAAAGGCGCCGAGCTCCTCCTGACCACAGAGAAAAACTTCCCTGACATTGCTGCCATTGACACCCCCCTGTCTGTGCCTGTGGGCTATTTGTCCGTGGCATTGGCGTTTGAATCAGGTGAAGATCACGTTAAAGAGTTGATAGAACAGACCCTGGCCTGTAAAATCTCGCAATCGTGACATACTCGTCACACTGGAAATGATCGAGACTATGACAAAAGACCTGATACATAAAGTCACACATCTGGGCTCCCCCAAGATCCTGGTGGTGGGCGATTTTATGCTGGACGTGTACATCTACGGCGATGCCACACGAATCAGCCCGGAAGCACCTGTGCCTGTACTCAAGATCAAGGAGACCCTGTACAGCGGCGGTGGTGCCAGTTCTGTGGCCGCAGACATCGCAGCGCTGGAGGCCCAGCCCCTGTGTCTCGGCTTGATCGGCAATGATGTGAACGCAGACAGGCTCAAGGCCAGGCTGGAAGAGGCCAACATTGACACATCCGGCCTGCTCACAGTCCCGGACAGACCGACCATTACAAAGACGCGTCTGATCGGTCTGGCCCAGCACAGGCACCAGCAGCAATTGTTTCGCATGGATGAAGAGTCCACAGCCCCGCTCAGTCCGGCCCTGATTGACCAGTTGACTGCCCGGTATCGGGACATGCTCGATCAGGTCAGTGTCGTGTGCCTCCAGGACTACAACAAAGGCCTGCTCACCCACGATGTCTGTCAGACGTTTATTGCCATGGCCGCTGCCGCCGGCAAACCCGTGCTTGTGGATCCAGCCAACATTCCGGACTACACCAAATACTCCGGCGCCACGCTCATCACACCCAATCGGCAGGAAGCCTCGGATGCCGTGGGATTCGAGCTCGACACTGAAGACGACTTTGCCAGGGCAAGTCAGTTCTTATTCGACAAGATGGCCCTTTCCGCGGTTGTGATCACCCTGGACAAACAGGGGGCCTTTCTCAAGACCGCTGACATCCATCAGATCATCCCCACACGTCCGAGACGGGTGTATGATGTCACCGGCGCTGGGGACATGGTCCTGGCCATGCTGGCCACGGCCCTGGCCGCCGGCTATGAGTACACCACGGCCGTCCAGCTCTCGAACATTGCCGGAGGGCTTGAAGTGGAAAAATTCGGCGTGGCCACAGTCTCACGTGAAGAAATCATCACAGAGATTATTGGTCAGCATCAAGAGGCCGCCCCCAAGGTGTGCCGGCTCAAGGATCTGATCGGGCAGCTCGCGTGGCACCGAAGCCAGTCTCACACCATTGTGTTTACCAACGGCTGCTTTGACATTCTGCACAAGGGGCACGTGGACTATCTGCAATTCTGCAAATCCAGCGGGGACATTGTGGTGGTGGGCATGAACAGCGACGAGTCGGTGCGCACCATCAAGGGGCCGGAACGTCCCATCAACGCGCAGGACGACAGGGCTGCCGTGCTCGCCGGCCTGGCCTCAGTGGACTATGTCACCATATTTAACGAGCCTGATCCCCTCAATCTGATCAAGGCTGTGCAGCCGGATATCCTGGTCAAGGGCAGTGACTGGAAGGACAAGGGCGTGGTCGGCAGGGAATTTGTGGAGGCCCACGGCGGCTGTGTACTGCTGGCTCCCTTGTTGGAGGGCAGAAGCTCCACGGCGGTGATCAACAAGATGAAATCTTAGGGATAAAGTACCTCATGCAAGCGCGAATGGAACAAATACAAAGGGCAGTCACGCGTCACCAGGCCATGGTGTCCGACCTGTTGAACCGGGGTCTCCATGCCGTCCAGGCCGCGGCTCAGCTGGTCACACACTGCATTGAACAGGGCCGATGCGTGTACCTCTTCGGCAACGGCGGTTCAGCATCTGATGCCCAGCATATTGCAGGCGAACTGGTGGGCCGTTTCTATTTTAATCGAAGGGCCCTGCGTGCCGTGGCCCTGACCACGGATACCGCCATACTCACAGCCGTGGGCAATGACTTTTCCTTTGACGATATCTTTTCACGCCAGGTGGAAGCCCTGGTCTCGCCCGGCGACCTGGTATGGGCCTTTTCCACCAGCGGCACGTCAAAAAATGTGCTCAAGGCTGTCGAACTGGCCAAAGAGAAAAACGCCCGAGTGCTCGCATTCACTGGCCGAGAAAACACACCTCTGCAAGCCCTGTCCGACGTGTGCGTGTGTGCAGCGGACCCCTCCAGTGCCAGGGCCCAGGAGATTCATCAACTGGCGTACCATATCATCTGTGAACTGGTAGAACAAGATTGTTGCCCTTCATAAAACGGAAACCAAGGACGGAAAACAACCATGCCCAACAAGGCCATCTTTTTAGATCGTGACGACACACTCATTGATGATCCTGGCTATATCAGTGATCCGGATCAGGTTCGACTGCTGGAGGCCGTACCTGAGGCCTTGAACGGCTTTCGTAAAATGGGGTACAAACTCGTGGTCGTGACCAATCAGTCAGGCATTGCCCGCGGCATTCTCACGGAGGAGACACTCAAGACCATTCACGCCAGATTCAAGGAATTGCTGGCCGAAAAGAATGCGTACGTGGACCGCATATACTACTGCCCATATCACGTAGACGGAGCCATAGACAAGTATCGCAAACCCAGTGAGAATCGCAAGCCCAATCCGGGGATGCTCCTGGAGGCTGCCGGGGACATGGACATCGATCTCTCCGTCTCCTGGTGTGTGGGCAACGGCCTCAGTGACATTGAAGCCGGACAGCGGGCAGGATGTCACACCATCCTGATCGACCAGATGTCCCCCACAGGCAAGGCCAAACCAGGCCAGATCCGCCCTGATTATGTGGCCGTGAATCTCCGAGAGGCCTTGAATATTGTGAAGCAGTTTGAGGCCGCAGAAAAACGTCACATGCCAAAGCCCGTGCCCGAGGCCCTACCAGAGCCCGAGGCCCTACCAGAGCCCGAGGCCGAACCGAGCCTTGAAGACACCCCTTCAGACATCCCTGACTCGGAGCCAATGGAACCGGCGCCGGAGCCGGAGCCGGAACTGGAAACCAGATCTGAAGCAGAGCACGTCCCTGAAGAGCACGTGGCCATTGAAGCTTTTTTGCCGGAACAGGAGCCTGAACCGCTTCCCAGAAAGATGAAACGAAAAAAACATAAACCTCTGTCAATGACGGCTCAGGATCCACCTGCTGCGCAGACAGTGACATCCACGCAACAGTTGCTTCAGGCCATTCTGGATCAGCTCAAGAGCATGCAGCGCGACGAGATGTTCGACGACTTCTCCCTGTTTCGGTTTGTTGCAGGCGTGGCGCAGATTGGCGTGTTCGTGTGTCTGCTCACGGCAGTCTGGTTCCTGATCTCGCCGGAGAGACTGTACAATCCGATCTTTACAGCCCTGGGCTTTGGCGTTGTATTACAGGTCATGTGCCTGACGCTGACCCTGCAATCCCGCAAATAACCTGACAATTCCATGACGTACAAGGAAAAGATCCTGGTTTGGCTGCCCTCGCCCATGGGGGACACAATCCTGGCCACGGCCGCACTGCGAGCCCTGCGTGTCCACTTTGCCGATGCCGGGATCACCTACTATGCCAATGCAGTGACACGCCATCTGCTCACGCCCTGCACCTGGCATGACGACTGGCTCGAACAGGTGCCCAATCTCAACGCCATCTCATTATTCAGACAACACAGGTTCACCCAGGTCATCCTGTTCAAGAACTCCTTCGGCTCGGCCCTGACCTGTTTCCTGGCCGGCATTCCCACACGCATCGGCTATGCCAGAGATCATCGTGCCTGGCTCCTGACCAAGAAAGTGGCTCCAAGACGCCTGCCAAGCGGCGCATTTGAACCGAACTCCATGGTGGACTATTATCTGGATCTGCTCACCGTCCTCGGCGTTCCATGCCTGGACCGCATGCCTGCACTGGATATCTCGCCTCTGGACAGAGATGCCATCCAGGACAAACTGCCCGGTCTGAACGATACCTCCGGCCCCCTGGTCATTCTCGTGCCAGGCGGCGCCTTTGGCCCCAGCAAGTGCTGGCCGGCAGCCCACTATGCCCAGCTCGCAGACA
>JAIPFM010000231.1 GCA_021736645.1 Phycisphaerae bacterium
TTTGCGATGATCAGCAACATTGATGACAACATAGAAAAACTCATCTCACGTCTTCAAGCCCTGGGCCAACTGGACAACACCCTGATCCTGTTCATGGTGGACAATGGCCCCAACACACGCCGCTATGTGGCCGGTATGCAGGGCATGAAAACAAATGTGTACGAAGGCGGTGTGCGTTCTCCCCTGTACCTGCACTGGCCCGGTAAACTGCCGGCCGGCAAGACCTCTGACCATGTGGTGGCCCACATCGACATCCTGCCCACCATTCTTGATGCATGCGGGGTGGCCAAGCCCACGGATGTTCAGCTGGATGGACGCAGCTTCTGGCCCCTCCTGACACAGGCCAATGCCGCAGCACCGGACCGACACATCGTAATCCAGACCCACCGGGGTGACACGCCCGTTCGATACCATAATTTCATGATACGCAATCGACAATGGAAACTCCTGCACAACAGCGGATTCGGCAAGGAGACCTTTACAGGCGAACCCAAGTTCGAACTGTATGACATGGTACGGGATCCCCTGGAAATGCAGGACCTGGCAGGCGAGCGTCCTGACATGGTCGCACGCCTGAAACAGGCCTATGACACCTGGTTCGAAGACGTCAGCAGCACGCGCCCTGACAACTATGCCCCGCCCCTCATCCATGTGGGCACACCCCATGAAAACCCCGTGACCCTGACACGCCAGGACTGGCAGCACATCAAGGGCCAGCCCTGGGCACCTGATTCCAATGGCCTGTGGAAACTCTACGTGGCAACGGAAGGCGACTACACCATTCGTGTGCACCTGAAGAACAATCAAATGCGAGGTAGATTCGTACTCAAAATCGGCCGCCAGGAATGGACAGCCGTCACGTCAGACAAGGACCAGCATATCCTGTACGAACACCTCCCACTCAAGACAGGCAATCAGGATCTACAGGTCACGTTGACCACTGGGAATCAGACCTTTGGACCCCATCAGGTAGACGTCATTTTGAATGATTGACAGCCCTGGTTCTACAAGTCACCACGGGTTTCACCGCTATTTTTCACGGGCCTGACCCCACAACAGGATGTGAAGCCTCGGCGAGTAGTGATACCCCCGCCGGACAATGTCGTCCACCATGTTTGGCCGGAGCTGGGACACCACCGTGGTGCCCAGCAGGCCGATATACACCTGGTTCTTAGAGATCTGAAATTGATCAACAAACGCCTCGATTTCGTCGAGATCCTGCGCGGTCTCTGCAATGAACTTGAATATCACATAAGGCTGCGCTGCCCAGAAGGCCATGGCCTCCGGCGCCATGGGCTGTCTTGAATTGGAGAGCTTGGGTGACACCACCCAGTTGAATTGGCTGATCACGGCCTCGTCCATGGCATCTCGCTCAATGACCACACCATCGTCCAATGTCATGTTCAGCGGTCGGATTGGAATGATCGTGCCGTTGGATTCCACGTGATATTTTCTGTCTGGTCCGGCGAGCAGGTCGAGCCTGAACAGGCTGGGCTCCCCCCCGGTAAAGATGACATGATGCCTGGATCGATCAAGGATCGTCTGTTTCAGTGTGTCTGCTTTTTCCAAATCGAACCTGTCTGAAAACCTGGTCCATGTGTACTTGGTATCACACCACGGGCACCGGAGATTGCACAGTTGAAACCGGACAAACAGGCAATTCACACCTGCATAGTTCCCTTCGCCCTGGATGGATTCAAACACCTCTGACAGGGGAAATCCCGTGTCTGTAATTCGCATGATTAGTCCTGTTTTATCAGCCATGACAGGCTCCTGGAGAGACCATTTGACGCCCCGCAGCCCACATGGGCCATGAAGTGCGTCACAGTATAGAGCCAACCGACAGTGGGTTCAAGTCGAACTGTGTTTTCCACACGCCCCCAAGAAACAGGACTCCAGGCCAGGCGTGTGACTAAGGGCCTGTAAAGAAATAACTACTCCATCTCTCATCTCATCTTTCCGCCATCTTCAGCCGCATCTCAATCGCCAGATCCTCAATGTAGAATAGCTACACCTCCGGTCTGGCTCAATCGGACGCGACTGAATCTGACGAAAATCTGGGCCAGGTATTGTCGCATTTATTTCTTTACAAGCCCTAAGGCAAGCCTGTTTATAGGATTTTCCTCAATCCAAAGTCTGATTTCCTTTTTTCTAGAAATCTGCAGGTTTTTGTGCTATGGTTGTGACGTTATGATCAAAACAGTATCAAGTGTCGAGGTCGGACGATGGCCGTTTCGGTCATAAAGATCGGATCAACAAATGTGCATTTGAATGCAGCAAAGGGGTAGTTGTCGCATTTATTTCTTAGTAGATTCTATGATATACATGACTGCTTTCTGGGGGCTCGTGGCATCCCCAATTATAAAGAACGAGCATTAGGGGTACGGGTGGGCAAACGTGATGCTGTCTGTGCAAATCACGAGACACTGACAAAGGCCGCAATACTCCCAACAGTGAACCATAACCTGAGTCACTCGAGGCACGATCTGTGCAGAATTGTGTATACTCCCTGAATCAGAGCGTCTGATTATCAAAGCGTTTCAGTCAGATATTGATGGAGAGTTGGACCATGTTCAGTGAACAAATTGTAGGGTCAATCAACTCGCTCCTTCAAGTCGTCCGATACGTGATCACTCATCGGCGAAATCTCCATATAGGCAGATAAAAAGCGATGAACTTTATCAACAGATCAGATGCTTCAATCGCTAGTGTTAGGACACAGTAGTATTACATGAATTTGTTATTGAGGATTTTTAAATGTCTATTTTGAGAAGTACTATGTGGGTGTTGCTGGGCATCATGACGAGTTCGTCTGCGCTTCAGGCTCAGGATACGAATGACTATACCCTTGTGATCAACGAGTTCATGGCCAGAAACGAAAGCACGATAGAAGACCCTGATGATCGAGGGAAATTCGAAGACTGGCTCGAGATTTATAATTACGGCGATACCCCCATTGATCTGGGAGGCTTTTACCTCACAGATGATTTGAATGATCCCGCGCAGAGTCAGATCCCGTACGGACATCCGGAGCTCACCACGGTCCCGGCCAAGGGCTATCTGCTGATCTGGGCCGACTCCGATCCCAAACAGGGCCCCCTGCACCTGGACCTGCGTCTCGATGGTAGAGACGGGGAACAGATTGGGCTATATGTCAAAACCCAAACCGGCTTCGTGCTGGTCGACGGATTGAGTTTCCTGGAACAGAACAAGAACCAATCCCAAGGACGTCTGCCCGACGGCAGTGACCAGTGGAGGATCTTTGAGTTACACAGTGCGACGCCCCCGACCCCGAAGCGGGCCAATGGCACAGTCCCGTCTGATCACAGGATCACCATCAACGAAATCATGTATCATCCATTGGGTGAGGATGATCGGGATGAATATATCGAATTATATAATCCCGGTGACCAGGCCGTCAGTCTTGACCGATGGCGGTTTACCAAGGGGATCTCCTTGACATTCGGGCAGGTCACCGTGGGTCCGGGCGCCTTTCTGATTGTGGCGGCTGATGTGGACCGATTCCGGGCCTCGTACCCCGGAGTCACCTCACAGGTGGTCGGCGACTGGCAAGGCACGCTGAGCAACAAGGGAGAAACCCTCAAGCTGGTGGACGCAGATGACACGCTCATCGATACAGTCTCCTATTATGATGAAGGAATTTGGAGCGAGCGCATACTGGGTCCGCTGGATCACACCCATCGAGGCTGGACATGGCAGAATGCGCATGACGGCGATGGTGAGTCTCTGGAATTGATCAATCCCCAGCAGGCCAATGACGATGGACAAAACTGGGGTGCCAGCCTGACTGGCCGGGGGACTCCGGGCGCTGTGAATTCCATCTATGATCTCGATACAGCACCCATCATACGAAAGGTGACCCATGCACCGGCCGTGCCGCGTTCCGTGGATCCGGTCACGGTGACTGCCGAAGCCGCGGACACCCCAGGCGTGAATTTGGCGTTGACACTGTACTGGCGTATTGATGAGTCCACCTACGAGATGGATCGTTATCCGAGTCAGGCTTTGAGCACCTACCACGCAGTGACCATGACGGGCCAGGGCGACGGCCGGTATGCAGCGTCCCTGCCTTCACAGACAGACCATTCAATTGTCGAATTTTATGTGGCGGTGCAGGATGACCAGGGCAGACACAGGACATTCCCCACGCCGAGCCAGGTGGATGGCGTGGCGCAGCAGGTGACAAATCTGCTGTATCAGGTGGACGATGCGGTCGATGAGAAAACACCCTGGATGCCTGGAGACCAGCCGGTCTATCGTCTCGTGATGACTCGGAGCGAACAGGACAGGCTGGCGCACATTGGTGATCTTGAGATTGCCGGAGACTGGTGGGCCTCGGAAGCCATGTCCCAGGCCCAAATGAACGCCACGTTCATCAGTATAGACGACGAAGGCACCAAGGTCCGATATAATACTGGTGTACGCAATCGAGGGAACCGGTCTCGTTTTGATCCTCCCATGAACTACCATGTGGGTTTCAACCATGACAACACGTGGAATGGCTGCTCTGCCCTGAATCTCAATAGCAAGTTTGCCCACTGCCAGGTCATTGGCGGCGCCTTTTACAGGTTGGCAGGTCTGGCCGTCTCGGATGTCATGGCAGTTCAGGTTCGGGTCAACGGCACAGATCCGGCTGCCACGGATCCGGATCGCACCTATGGTTCCTATGCTGCGGTCCAGGTCTTTGACAGTGCGTGGACCAGAGACCATGCGCCTGATGATCCTGACGGCAATGTCTATCGCTGTACCTATGACATGCGGCATGGCTACCGGACCGTGGCAGACCTGACCTTCCAGGGCAGGGACCCGGCCGGGTACACGGAGAACTACTACAAGAAGAATAATGAGGAATTGAATGACTGGACCGACCTCTATGATCTGACATTCGCGTTGAATGATGTGAACAGTCCGGATGATGAGTTCCTCAGTCGAGTCCAAGAGATCGTGGATATCGAGCAATGGACCCGATTCCTGGCTGCCGACACCCTGGTGGGCAATCGTGAGAAGGGATTGTATTCCGGCCTGGGAGACGACTACGCCCTGTTCTGCGGTGTCAAAGACAGGCGATTCTGGCTGGTGCCCCACGATCTGGATACAGTCTTGGGCCAGGGGGACGAAGGGTATTACCCCGACCAGGACATCCATGGTTATCAAAATGTCGCAGGACTAAACCGGCTGATGAACCATCCGACATTCAAGGCACTGTACTATGATCAACTGCGTGATCTGACGGACACGGTCTTTACACCTGAAGTCATGAATGAATTGATTGACGATCTCCTGGGCGACTGGGTGTCTGATGATGCCCTCAACGGCGTTCAAGGCATGAAGCAGTTTGTTGTGGATCGTCTGCATCACGTGGTGACCGGACCAACGCCTCAGGTACCCTAATCGCGCCGCGCGGTGGATGAGCCGCCCTGGATCAAGATCCCTGAACAGTCAGGGGCAGCAAGCGACAGATGATTCTGTAGAGTTCCCAGGGAACCACAGGTTTTTCAAGGTGAGCGTCGCATCCAATACGTTGACACTCAAGTTCATCCTCTCCATAGGCAAGGAGGGCAATCACCGGTGCAGTCATGCCCTGAATGCGCAAGTGGGAGGCTGCATAGTACCCGTCCGTTTCTGACATCATCATGTTGATGATCACCAGCTCGTAGGGGCGACTAAGCCCCATGCGCACGGTTTCCTCGCCATCCTGAGCCAAATCTACCTCAAATCCCATATCTTCCAGCACAGCCCTGCATTCAGTCTGACTGGTTAACTGATCGTCTGCCAACAAAACCTTGCCGCTGAAATGACAGGGATACTGCCTGTGGCGCGGTTCGTCTTCCACGGGTTCCGACTCCGGATGAGAAGAGGCCGATTCCTCGGCAGGGTCCATCAAGGACAGTAGATGGTGCGCCGAGTTTTTGGCCCGCTTCAACTGTTCAGAGCCCACGGGATCAGGTGACTTCTCCAGTGAGAAGTCAATCACCGTGATAATGTCATCCAGAGAGGTTTGGATGGCCTGTCGGGCCTCTTCCGCCAGGTGGTTGCATAAAAGTGGCGAGTTTCCAGCACCCTGGCAAGGGGTACGACGACTCTCGTTCCTTTGTGTAAGTTCCAGAAGATTCTTGATCCTGATCAGGAGTTCGCCCCTGTCAAACGGCTTGGTCATGTAATCCATGGCACCACATTTCAGAGCCTTCACGATGGAATTGCACTGATTCTTGGCAGAGAGCACGATGACCAGCGGTCTGTGACACGGCTTCATGGCTTTGATCTGATCAAGAACCTCGTAGCCTGACATGATCGGCATCATGAGGTCCAACAGGACGAGGTCTACGTGTTCTCTGGCCAGCAATTCCAGGCATTCGGGTCCATTGGCCGCCTGCTTCACAATGTAGTGGTGACGCTCCAGGAAATAGTGGATGACTTCCCGGCTGATCTCATCATCGTCCACCACGAGCACCGTGGGCCCTTGACAGACGTCATCCCCGGTGTCTTCAATGAGGTCTGCGTCGTCGCCTTGGCTCTTGGACGCAGGTGGCTCGCCGCCCTGAGAGGCCGACGCCAGGAGTTTGGGACTACAAAGCGAAAGTGTCTTGGTCGCCTGCCATCGCCTGATATCCCCTTCATCCACGGATTTCTTTTCCAGAGGAAGCAAGACCGTAAAAATGGCCCCGGCATTCACAGCACTTTCCAGACAGATCTTCCCGCCCATCTGATGGGCAGCCTGCTGCGCAATAGACAGGCCAATCCCGGAGCCTTCATACTCTCGGTTTTCTGAGGCAAAGCCCTGTCTGAATCTCACGAATATGGCCTCGTGCATTTCAGAGGGGATACCAATGCCCGTGTCCTGCACGGAAATCGCCACGACGTCCTGCCCCACGAGGCAGGCATGAATCTTGACCCAGCCTGACGATGTAAATTTGACGGCATTTGAGACCAGGTTCATGAATACGTGATCAAACACCGAAGGATCGGCTTTTATATACAACTCAGGAGGCACCTGACAGGAGAATCCGAGGCCTTTTTGTTTGAACAAACACTCATTCTGCTCCAGAATCTTGTGCAGACGACTGCTGAGATGAAAGGTCTCCAGATCAACTGTCGGCACAGAATTCTTCTGTCGTGAGAAAGTCAGAATCTGGTTGCACAACTCCGAAAGCCTCTGGGCCGAGTGTTCCATCATCAGCATGGGCTTATAAAGCCGTTCGCCAACCTGCCCGTAGTCTCCCTGCAGGATCCCTCTGCCCAGTCCCAGGATACCGTTGAGCGGTGTCTTGAGTTCATGGGTGATATTGGCGAGGAATTCGTCTTTGAGACGATCCAGCTCTTTCAGTTCTTCATTCTGGATCTGGATCGACACATAGGAGGACTTTAGATTCTCCCGCATGACATCGAGTGCACGCCCCAACCGGCCTATCTCATCGCGACTTTTTAACTGGATGGGCTGGTGGAGGTCACCGCTGCCCAGAGCACGCACATGGCGATCGAGTTTCTTGAGAGGACCAGTCACGACCCCTTTCAACAGTATGGCCAGCAAAAGGGCAATGGCAATAAATGAGGTCACACCACGGGTAGTCAGGGACCGTATATAAGACCGGACCACGGCATTGGCATGTTTCGTGGAAATCCCGACAATGACCTTCCCCAGCGCCGTGTCTTCCTCACTACCGACTTTGATCGGCTGGGTATACACTCTTGAGTGTGACAATAAGAGGGCATTGTCCGCAATATCATTGGGATACGAGGCCACCAGGGTTCCGTCCGTCCGTTCAATGCGAATGAAGGTAATGCTGTCACGACTGGTGGCCATGGAATGCGCATAGGTTTCCAACACAGGGTAATCATTCAGCAGCATGGGCTCCACGCATGCTGCAGACGCAGATTCCGCCAGAAAGTTGCCCTGAGCGTTAATCTGTTCAAGGAGTGCATCTCTTCCCTGTGTGATGAGCATGTAGCTCGAAATGAACAGCGTCAGACCCAGTATGAACAGGATCCCAGCCAAGAGTTTGACAGCAATATATTTCGAGCCGTATCTCATGAAGACATGCCTCATTCCGTGGCCTGAGCCGTTGGTTCGGACTCCTGGCGGTGATTAACAATTGCACCGTCTGTCTCGTTGAGATCCATCATACTCGGGTCAAACTGGTGGCTCAGCTGCATGCCTTCCCGTACCGGTTCATAGTCCTCATCGCTGCAGTACGTGAAACCGGACACCTTTAAGGCCTTCAGTGTCTCAGGATCGTGCAGGCCAATGAGCGACTTCCTCAAGGCCAGGAATACTTGTTCAGGCATGCCGGCCTTGGCAATCCACGGTTTGGTGACGTTGTCAAAGTCCTTCAGCACCCGGAGTTCCCCATCCTCGTTATATTTATTGAACGTACTGTCCTTAATGGATCCCGCGTCATAGTCCCCGACCAGGACTGCCTTGGCCACGATGTCATGACGGAGCAGATAGTCATAATCGGCCAAATCCTGGCAAGACAAACCGGCTGTGACCATTTCGGCCTGGGCCAGATAGCGGCCAATGGTAGAATTGGAGTCGCCAAATGCAAACCGCTTGCCCTTCAGATCCGTGAGGCTCTGAATGGGGCTGTCAGTACGAACGAATATAATCCCTTTGAAACGTTTCTTACTCTTATTCAGTTCCATGGCGATGAGCCTTATGTCGGGATTGAGAGATTTGGACATGATATACGAGGCAGGCCCGAACCGGACAAAGTCCACCTGTCCCTTGACAAGGGCGTCCTTGCCTTCTTCGTAAGTCTTGAAGATTTTCAGCCACACAGAGACCGGTCTGCCCAATTCATCGAGAAGACTCTTCTCCAGATACCCCACGATTGGCGTGAATGACTCATACATCACAGTCGCTTTATCGGACTGATAGACACCCAAGATCACTCTTTTTGGCAGGTCAGTGCCTTGCGCCTGTGCGGTCAACCCTATGACACAACCGACCATCAAGGTCAATAATCCGTTTAATTTCAGGTTCACGATTGGACTCCCCATGCAAAACAGTATTCAATGTCAGTTTAAACCATGTCTCTAAACATCTACGTACACAATCGGTTCATCAGTCAGACCACTTAATCCAGTCCGAGGCAAAATGTGACGCCCTGATCAACTGGACTTGAGCCCCAGGATGACACCTCGCACTGATCTTTCAAAAGGCCTAATTCATCTGTTTTTTTTCGGTGTTTTGGAGCCATATTTCAGTGCGTCTATAACCACAAAAAAAACGCAGTGGGCTGCAACTTTGTCAGCACACTGCGTTGAGAGAACAGGGAATGGGTTGTCAGGACTAGAATTCGGACACCGTTCGAGAACCACCCGCAGGCAGGGTCAACTCCATGACCTTGTCACCATAACGAACCCTGCAGTTCGAAGATGTCCCGGGTGCTGCACCAGCGACACTGTGAATCACGGCCCGGTCCAGTGTGCCGTTCTTCCAGTGGATGTCCACTTCAAACCCGCCTCGCGCACGCAGCCCTGTGACGGACCCCTTGGGCCAGGCACTGGGCAGTGCAGGCAGCAGTTCAATGTCGCCGCTGTGGCTCTGGAGCAGCATTTCGGTCATGCCCGACGTTCCGCCGAAGTTACCGTCGATCTGGAACGGCGGGTGTGCATCAAAGAGATTGGGGTACGTGCGTGAGGGGTCCAGCAGGGCCTTGACGATTCTGTATGTGCGATCCCCGTCGTGCAGCCGGGCCCAGCAGTTGATGCGCCAGCCAATGGCCCAGCCCGTGGAGATGTCCCCGCGCGTGTCCAGTGTCTTGGCTGCGGCGGCGGCCAGTTCGGGCGTCTTCCGCGGATCGATCTGATTGCTGGGAAACAGGGCATACAGATGCGAGATGTGACGGTGCCTCTGTTCCGGCGCCTCCACGTCCCAGTCTTCCTGCCATTCCTGCAACTGGCCGGCCTTGCCGATCTTCAGCGGCGCCAATTGCTCCCGGGCCTTCAAGATCTCGCCTCGAAACTCGAGATCCCGCCCCAGAATCCGGGCGGTCTCCACGGTCTGGGCAAAGAGGTCACGCAGGATACTCATGTCCATGGACGGGCCCGCGCAGATGCTGCTGCCCCGCGCATGCCGGTTCTCAGGGGAATTGGACGGCGCTGTCACGAGATACCCGGTGTTGGGGTCCCTGACCAGGAAATCCAGATAGAATTCACACGCCCCCTTCATGATGGGGTAGGTCCGGGCCAAAAAGTCCCTATCGCCGGTAAACAGGTAGTGCTCCCACAGGTGTGTGGTCAGCCACGCCCCGCCCATGGGCCACATCCCCCAGAAGGCCCCGTCAATGGGCTGCGTGGCACGCCACAGATCCGTGTTGTGGTGACACACCCACCCTTCGGCCCCGTAGTGAATGCGCGCAGTGCGCCGCCCTGTTTCAGAGATGTCCTGAATCAGATCAAAGAGCGGCTCGTGCAGCTCCGACAGGTTGGTGGACTCTGCAGGCCAGTAGTTCATCTCCGTGTTGATGTTGATGGTGTACTTGCTGTCCCAGGGGGGGGTGGTTTCTCCGTTCCAGATGCCCTGAAGATTGGCAGGCTGCGTCCCGGGCCTTGAACTGGAAATCAGCAGATAGCGGCCATACTGGTAGTACAGCACTGGCAACTGAGGATCGTCTGCGTCCTTGGCGAAGTTTTCACGACGCTTGTCCGTGGGCTCCTTGGACGCTGCAGTCAGGCCCAGGTCAAAGGTGACACGCCTGAACAGGCGCTGGTGCTCAGCCACATGGTCTGCACGGATTTGGTCAAATGTCTTTTTGGACGCCGCTTGAATGTGGGCCTTGGTTATCGGTGTGGGGTCGCCGCTGATGTCCCTGTAGTTTTTAAAGGCCGTGGCAGCATCCAGCAGGATCACGGCGGAGTCCGCGTCTGTCACCACCAGTTTCCCATCCTCCACGACCACAGTGCCGCCCGTGGGCAACACACGGACGCGCGTCTCAAACCTCAGTGTACCGGGTTTGCGGATCCGTCCGCCGCCTCCCCCGCTGCCGCTCATGACCAGCGTATCCAGTCCTTCGTGGGTCACAGCCACCTGCTGCGGGCTGGACAGAGACGTGGAAAAAGCCACCTGCCCCGGTTTGTTGGCTGTGATCCGTATGGCCATGACCTGATCCACAGGACTGGACAGGATCTCACGCGTCATGGTAACGCCTTTGACGCTGTAACTCACAGAGGCAATGGCGGTATCAATGTTCAGGTCGCGACGATACTCACTCACACTGCCTTCCACAGGGAATTCGAGGACCAGATCTCCGATGGGCTGATAATTGGCCTGCCCTGATGGCTTGCCGAGCATCTTGCTGTTGATTAGATTCTCCGCCGCCTTGTACTGGCCATCGAAAATGAGCTGCCTGACTCTGGGCAGGTTTTCCAGGGCCTCAGGATTGGCCGGATCATAGGGCTGAGACGACCAGAAGGTGTCTTCATTGAGTTGAATACGCTCCTTGTCAATGCGTCCAAACACCATACCGCCGAGTCGGCCGTTGCCAATGGGCAGGGCCTCCACCCACTGGTTCGCAGGCTGGCGATACCAGAGACTCAGCGGTTCATCCGGTGCAGACACCAGACCCGTGATCGTCACGGTCCAGGCGGATTGAATCCCAAAAACCAGCAGAATCAAGACAATCCATGGGGCAGGAAATCTACTGAAGGTATTACGCCTTTTCATGACAAGGTCCCTTTCAAAAAGTGCCTGAAAACAAGTTTCTGATGCGTCAAAACAACCCAGGCATCATATCACGTCCTGCCCGAATGAAACAAGGGCCACGCGATAACATTTTATACAGGCATTTTCACGCTGGCCAAAACCCCTGTTTTTCGTACAATAGGAACCATGATCCAGTCTAATGCCACATGTTTTTTCGTCAAAGCCGTATTGATCAGCTTACTGTGCCTGAACCAGGGTCTCTCTGCGCACTATGACACCTCCTATTCGCCGTTGAACAATGGAGGCGCCGAGCAGGGCATGAAGTTCTGGCATGCCACCGGCGTGCAATGCATTCACACGTCGGCCCCTGAAGGCCAATCCTGTTTTGAACTGACGGCCACTGCAGAGTCCTCTGCCATCCTGCGTTCAGCACTCATCTCGATTCGCCCCGGCGAATCCCTGCGCCTGGACTGCCAGGTGAAGACGGCCACGCGCCTTGTGAACGCCTACGCGGCAATTCGATCGTACGCCCAGGACAAAACCACTTTGATGGATGAGACCCGATTTGACATCCCAAATACAGAGGGTCAATGGTCGAATCTGAGTCACGTGGTCACAGCACATCCGGCGGCCTTTTATGTCACGGTGCAGTTCCTGTTGCATGACCCTGGCACTGCACAGCTCGATGCAGTCACCCTCCATCGGCAAATCAACGTCAGTCCGCTCTATGCCAACATCAAGCCGCTCTCATCCGGTGACACCCTGACCGTCTTCAAGAAGCGCCGCTTTTCGCAAGCCAGCCAGAATATCGCCATCGGCACACTGCAGGGCACGCTGGCCAGACTGGATCGACCGCACATCTGGATTGATGCCGGTGACAACACGTTCGTGGACAATTTTACCACGCGGTACGGCATTCAATTCAACTGGGACCATGCAACCGATTGGGCTGCCATCCTGGGATTGTTCAGGACAAAGACCAGTGGACAGTACGTCCTGTACGACATAAAAGACGCGCCCTCGATCTCCGCAGCCACCACCCTGGCCGGTCTGGTGGATGGCGTGGCCATTGACGTGACCCTTGAACCCACAGCCCAGGCCAGGGGCTATACCATGGCCCTGGATGTCCGGGGCAAGGACTGCCGCTGGGTGTATGAACACTACCGCGATAAGCTCAATCTGGAAGGCATCGTGGTCCATACCAATGATCGGTCATTTCATCCGAGTGTGGATTGCCTGATCGACTGGAGCCCCGCGACCCAAACCCTGTGCTGGTGGTATAACGACGAAGCCGTCTCACGTGAGGTTTATCGAAGCATGGCCCCTGCCTCTCCTGTATACGGATGGCAGGACCCGACCACCAAAGACGAGGGCCTGTCTGTCAAGCTGCACTCCGAGGAAGGCCTCTTTCAGATGCCAAGCGACTGGATGCTGAACCTGTCAGTCCACGCGTCCATGGGCAGCGTCATGAAAGACAAGACCTTTCAGCAGAAAGTGGATCGCGCTCTCCCCCCCCAGGAGGCCCAGGTGCATTATGTCACCTTCATCATGAGTGACATGGACAACATCCTCACAGAAATCGGGACCGATTCTTTCTTTTCCACCCGGAAATTCTATGCCAATCCCCACCGGGGCCAATTCCCCATGACCTGGGGCATGGCCCCCGCCCTCGTGGAACTGTCTCCCACAGCCGTAGAACTCTGGTATGACCATGCCACGCCCAACGACGCCTTCATCGCCTACTGCGGCCCCGGCTACTTTTACCCGAATGCGGCCCCCTACCTGCAGACCCATGCCGCGCGGGTGTCAGAGTATCTCAAACGCGCAGATCTCAAGACCCTGCTGCTGATCGACCGAGTCCAGCCAGATCGCGAACTCACGCAGGACTACTATCAATACATCCACTGGTTCACAGACCTCGAGCAGATCCGCGGTCTGTTTTACCTGGAGTATGTGTGCTATGCCCCGCACAAGGGCAAGATCTTCTGGTTCGACGGCAAACCCATGGTCACGGCAAGGTTTGATTTCAGGCGAGAAACATTTTATCCCTCTGTCAGACCCACAGCCAAATCTCTGGCAGACAGTATTAATGCGCTGCCCAGGGATCCTGCCAGCGAGGCCGGCTATACCATGGTGACCGTGCATGCATGGAGCAAGGGCCTGGATGACGTGTACGACACCATCCAACAGCTCGATCCCAATGTGCGTGTGGTCCATGCAGAGACCTTTATCGAACTGCTGCACCGAAATGTCAAACCAAAGTGATCACTGTAATTAGCCAAGTGAAGCACTTTGCTAAAGTGCTTCCGGGTTCACGGTTGATCGAAGAAACCAGTTCTATCTACCAGAAACCGTGAACCACACTTTTGCTTCTGATAGCTAAAGTGTTACTGATCATTTGAGCAGGTTGAGCAGGACCACGCCCCCGGCTGCACTCTGGCATTCAATGTCCTCGTCCTCCCGGACAGGCTTCGACCAGTCATAGCCCATGATGTTGTCGGAGGCACGTCGATGTTTCCACACCGTGTCTGCGTTTGTCTGCAGCCAGTCATTCAACGCCGGAATTTTTGTCACGCGAGCCAGTTCCACCATGTACCGCAGGCCTATGAGCTTGAAGGTCCCGCCGTCACCCTGTCCCTCGCTCTTGATGATGCCGTCGGGGTTGCACAGTCGCTGACGCATGTAGTCCCCTGCCAGCACAGCATCGTCCAGATAGGCCTTGTCCCCAGTCCAACGGTACAGTCTCAAGGCCGCACCGATAAAGGTACCCGGATTGTAGGTGAAGACCCGACGGCTGACCCGCTGACGCGTGTTGAGATTGTCGTACACTGCGCCCGTGTTGGGATCGAACAGGTGGGCGCGTTCCCACGCGTACAGATCGCGGGCCTTGGCCGCGTAGGTCTCATCCTTTAAAATGGCCGCCAGCTCCATGGCCGTGATCGCGGCCGGACCATTGACGCAGGCGTTCTTGGACTGGTGCCTGTCGCGCTTCCACCACATGCCGCCGCCCAGGGTCTGGTCCACCTCCTTCGCATAGATCCGATCGAATTCGGACCGGGCCCGGGTCAGGTAGCGATCCTCCCGGGTGATGCGATAGGCCCTGGCACAGGCAATGGTCCACCACATGATGTCGTCGTTGTATGGATTGGTGGTCCAGTCCGGGTGCAGTATGACAAAGCCGTCATACACCTGACCGATCTGGGTTTTGTACCCGGTGTCACCGTGGCGTTCATACGCGTCCATCACGCATTCCCACACATGCGCTGTCATCCAGAAATCCAGGGGCTTGCTGTCAGCACCAGGCGTTTTTCTAAAATGTTGTGCCCCGGCATCCCAGTACACCCGATTCAAAGCTGTCATGGCCTCTTTTGCGTTCTCTACCGGCACGCCGCTTGCCCAACTGCTCACGACCAGTACCCACATCCATCCCAATGGCATCATGTTTTATACCTCCTGTTTGCTGTTGCAGTGTGTTTCCAGTCATTATAACCGTGCGCCGTACAGAGAGAAACCCAGAATTTAATGCCATTGACGGGTATACTCTCTGACGATACCATGAGCCCATAGACGGACCCCGACAACAGGCCTCCGGCGGCGCTGCGATAGAACGGTCTTTAAAAGGAGCTGCATCATGAACAAGCGAGTTTTGACCTGCGTGATCCTGTCAATGACACTCCATGCTGCGGCCCAGGAAGGGACGCCTCCGGCTGCTTCGGACCTGCCGGCGCCCGTCAAAATGACCACACAGGAAGACCATCAGAGGATGATGTCCCTGCTGAACATCACGTCCCTGCGACCGGGACGCAACGGCATGAATCCCCAGGCGGAAAATTATGCCAATTACGATGAGTCCAAGGCCAATCCCTTTCCCGCACTGCCTGATCCGCTGGTCTTGAAGCACGGCGACAGGGTCACCACCGCGGACCTGTGGTGGCAGAAGAGGCGTCCCGAGATCGTGGAAGACTTTGACAGGGAGGTCTATGGCCGAGTCCCCGACAAGATGCCCAAGGTGACATGGCAGGTGGTCAGCACGACGCCAGGCACAAACGGCGACATCCCCATTGTCACCAAAGAGCTCACAGGGCACGTGGATAATTCGGCCTATCCATGGATCACCGTGGACATCAAGCTCACACTGAGTACACCGGCCAGGGCCACAGGTCCTGTCCCGGTGATCATGCAGTACGGATTCGGAAGCTTCGGAGGCTTGGGTGCAAGGCGAGGCGGACGAACAGGGACCAGGCCGGCACCGGCGTGGCAGCAGGAGACCCTGGCCAGGGGCTGGGGCTATGCGTCGATCGTCACCAGCAGCATACAAGGTGACAACGGCGCAGGCCTGACCCAGGGGATCATCGGTCTGGTGAACAGGGGCCAGCCCCGCAAGGTGGATGACTGGGGCGTGCTGCGGGCCTGGGCCTGGGGTGCCAGCCGGGCCCTGGATTATTTCGAGGCAGACCCGGCCGTGGATGCCGCACGGGTCGGCCTCGAAGGTCACTCCAGATGGGGCAAGGCCACACTCCTGGCCATGGCGTATGATCCACGTCTGGCCATTGCCTATGTCAGTTCTTCCGGTCATGCCGGTGCCAAGCTCCATCGCCGCGACTGGGGCGAAATTGTGGAAAACGTGGCCGGCTCCGGGGAATACCACTGGATGGCTGGCAACTATCTCAAGTATGCAGGCCCCCTGACGTGGGGCGATCTGCCCGTGGACTCACACGAACTCATTGCCATGTGTGCGCCGCGCCCCGTGTTCATCAGTTCCGGGGCGCAGAACGGCGATGGCTGGGTGGACGCCAAGGGCATGTTCATGGCAGCCGCCGCCGCAGGCCCCGTCTACAAGCTCCTGGGCAAAAAGGCCTTGGGCACGACGGAGTTTCCGCCGATCGAGACCCCGCTCATGGACGGTGACATCGCCTTTCGACAGCATGCAGGCGGTCACACGGACGGCCCCAACTGGCCCACCTTCCTGACCTTTGCAGAACGCTATTTCAAGGGAACAGGAAAATGAAACTCGGATAATCATTGAATAGAACCCATGTCAAGCATGAGGTATGCCAATAGAAAAGAGCCGCCCATCGCCTTCATTCGACGCCCCCATGGCCAGGACTGAGGGATTGGGTGAAGCGGCTTGTGCCCCCCGGGAGATCGCATGAATACGCCATACGGCCTGATTTTTGATGTAGACGGTGTCATTGCGGACAGCGAAAGAGTCAATGCTGATGTCACCATTCAAGTGTTCGCTGACCTGTTCGGTGAACACCATGTACAGCGCCAGGATTTTGAAGCAGGTCTTGGCCGTGGCGCAGAGGCCTATATCAGATGTGCCGCCCTGGTCCACGGCCTCCACCTCACGGATCAGCAGATGGCGGCTGCCTCCGAGGCTCGTCAGGTCAACTTCCTGAGATACCTGAGCCAGGAAACACTCGAGCCTTTTCCCGGGGTGTTGGCATTGATGAACGCCGCCCTGGATCACCCTGATTTCCGTGTGGCCATTGCCACCAGCAGTGCTCGGCTCAAATCAGAAGCCGTCCTCAAATCAGCCCAGATCCCATACCAGCACATGGTCTACATTACAGGCGATGAGGTGAAGAGCAAGAAACCCGATCCCGAGCTTTTCCTGCGCGCTGCCCAGGGCATTCATGTGGCGCCGCAGAACTGCGTGGTCATCGAAGATGCGCCCAATGGCGTGCAAGCCGCTCATGCGGCAGGCTGCAAGTGCATCGCAGTGACCAACTCAACCACGCCGGACAAGCTGTCGCAGGCCGATAGAATCGTCTCGGCCTTGACCGAAGTCACCATACATGACATCATGGCCTTGCTCCATGGAGTCTAACGTTTTATCGTATTTCCAAATCACTGTCTTGGACAAAAGTAGGAGATCAAGAATGAAATTAGGACGGTTTGCCTGTTGTTTGAGTTTGATGGTCATGTGCCTTGGCGGGGTGGTCTTTGGTGCGGCAGAGGAGACTCGTGTACTCGCTTTGTCGCCTGAACCGCAAAACGCGGAATGGGCAAAATCATGGTGGATGCCCAGGCACGAACAAAAGCTCGCTGAGGCCCGGGAACGAAAAGGCCAGGTGGACTTGCTCTTCATCGGCGATTCCATTACACATGGTTGGGAGTCGGGCGGCAAGGCCGTGTGGGATGAGTTCTATGGCCGTCGTCGCGCATTTAATATCGGTTTCAGCGGAGATCGCACGGAGCATGTGCTCTGGCGGTTTCAGCATGGTGAAATCGAGGGACTCAACCCCAAGGTGGCCGTGGTCATGATTGGGACCAACAATACAGGACATCGACAGGACAAGGCCGAGGACACCAGTGCAGGTGTGGCTGCCATTCTGGATGAGTTGAAGCAGCGCATGCCCGCCACAAAGGTCTTGCTCCTGGGCATCTTTCCGAGAGGTGAGACAGCCACGGACCGGCTGCGTCAACTCAACGACAAGATCAATGAGTCGCTCAAGACCATGGCTGACAATGAGCGGGTATTTTTTCTCAGCCTGGACTCCGTCTTTCTGGAAAGGGATGGGACACTGCCCAGGGCAACCATGCCCGATTTGCTCCACCCCAACAGTGACGGTTATGCGCTCTGGGCCAGGGCCATGGAACCCACACTGCGGCGCCTGTTGGGCGAAAAACCCAGGCTGCCCGAGCCCGTGGTCATACCCGTATGGCCTGACACGGTGCCGGGTGACACCACCCAGGAAAAGGAATCCCTGCAGCCGGATCGGGGCGATAGCATTATGCGCGTGACCAATGTCTCCGTACCGACCCTGGCCGTGTATAAAGCCCCCAACCAGAGGGGGCCCGTGGGTGCAGTGATGATCTGTCCGGGGGGTGGGTACCACATTCTGGCGTATGATCTGGAAGGCACCGAGATCGCTGAATGGTTGAATTCCATCGGGCTGACTGCCGTGGTGTTGAAGTACCGTGTGCCTCAGAACCGGGATGGTGCGATTCAGGATGCACAGCGAGGCCTTGGGCTGATCCGTCAACATGCCAAGGACTGGGGTATTGATCCCACGCGTGTGGGCGTGTTGGGTTTTTCCGCAGGCGGCCACCTGTCTGCCTACCTGAGTACGCACTATGCTCAGAGAGGCTATGCTGCCGTGGATGAGGCAGATGCCTTGAGCTGCCGGCCTGATTTCACGGTGCTGGTCTATCCGGCCTACCTGGGCACGCCCGACTGGGATCTGGTGGATGAGATTCCCGTGACCCGGGACACGCCCCCGGCCTTTATCGTCCAGACGCAGGACGACAAGGCACTCGTGCCCAGTAGTCTGGCCTATTACAAGGGATTGTCTCAGGCTGGCGTCCCTGCAGAGCTGCATCTGTTTCCCACAGGCGGTCACGGCTACGGCATGCGTCCTTCCGTGTATCCGGTGACTGAGTGGCCGAGGCTCTGTGAAACATGGCTGACGCGACTGAAAACCAAATAACCGGGACAGTCACCGATGTCAGCAGGCGACCTCGTACTGTGAGTCATGGACATCATTAAAAAGGGAAGACGGCGTCTGTCGTCTTCCCTTTATTATTGCGATATTTGTTACCTCAAGACTGCCACCATTATCTGTGTCTCTTTGGTGGCATAGCCTGACTCACCGACCCAATTCCCTCCAGCCCCGGCCCCCCAGGCATACACCGGATATTGGCCATTGGCAGGTAAAACACCCCTCAAATATCCGGCCACCTCTTGGGCCCGCTGCGCAGACAATATCCACTGATTTTTCAGATCCTTCTCATCAGAGGCCATGCCCAAAATATAGAGCTTTGTCCGCTTCATTTGGGATTCCTGGAACAGATTTTTTGCAAACTGATCCAGGTATTTTTTTGAAGCCGCATCCAAGGAGGACTGCGATTTTGAAAACTGAACGCGTGGTATGGTATACTGGGTCGAATCTGCCACAATCTGCGAGTTCAAGGTTTCCATGGACTGGGTCATTTTCTGAAAGATGCGTTTCCTTCGCTCTTCATCGGCATCGATCGTGCGTATATCGGTTTCGGTATCAGGATTCACAATCTCAAACTTGGTCATTTTCCGCCCGAATTCCGGATTACTCTTGCGTCCCGGCAGCATACCCAGGCCAATGTTGTCAATATTCCTGATAAACGCATCCCTGGTTTTATCGAACATTTCAGGGTCCTGTACGGTGGCCAGGGACAACAGCATCACAAAGAACGTCAACAGAAGTGTCACCATATCAGAGAATGTGACGATAAACGCCGGGACTTTGGGGCCGCTTTCTTCCTGTTTTGGAGGCTTTGCACTCAACGGTAGACATTCCTCTCTAGTAAGACAATCTGAAGCTTGCGTCCTTTGCCTGAGGAGGTCTCCGCTTCATCCAAAATGGTACTGGTTGAGGAGATACTCACCCTGTCTGTTTTAACACCCTGTTGTGTCAAGAACTCGACCACAGACCAGGCACGTTGAAGCCCCATGTCATCCCCGGAAGACGGCCCGCCCGTCTCACACTCACTGATCACGATTCGATTGGGCATTTCGTTGAGAAACGAAGCCGTGTCTGCCAGTACCGCCCGTCCTTCCGTGGACAGGATCACGCCTTGGCCCCAAAAAACCAATTCGGATGGCAGCACAAACACTTTTCTTCGGCGATAATCCGGCAGTGTGGTGGACTTCAAGCTGCCCGCTTTCTTTTCACTGTCTTGAAGGACCGGCGTCTCACTGCCCTTTTCAACTTCTTCTTGATAGTGCTTGATCATGGTGGAGGATAGCATGGCACTTCGATACGCGGCACTGTCACTCAGAGACGAAAACCGATTGGCAAAACTCACCGTCATTTTTCGGTAGTTGGACACATCACTAAACGATGAAAAACTGAGAAGCAATACAAAAAATGTCAGTAGCAAGGTCATGCAGTCGCTGAAAGTCACCATCCATTCAGGCGCACCAGGCTCTTCCTCTTCCACAATTTCTTTTTTCGCTCTGCCCATTAGATGTTGACCTTCACCTCTTCGCGCCGGCTGTGCGACACAAAGACCTGCATTCTTTCTTTAATGGTGTTGGGGTTTTCACCATCAGCAATGGCACAAATACCCTCCGTAATCATTTCCATGGCCATGGCTTCTGCCTTTGAATAAATACCCAGTTTTCCGGCCAAGGGAATGAAAAACAGATTGGATGAAAATGCACCGTAAAACGTCGTCAACAGCGCCACGGCCATACCGGAACCAATCGCTTCCGGCGACGACAGATTTCTTAGCATCTGAACCAGACCAATCAATGTTCCAATCATGCCGAAGGCCGGTGCAGAGGCGCCCATGAACTCCAGGATCTTCTTACCGGTGGCGTGTCGATCCTGAAGGTACTGAGTCTCCAGACTCAGATGATCTCGAATCTTTTCTGAATCCTGACCGTCCACCAACATCTGAAGCCCCTTCACAAAGAACAGGTCATTCACATTACGAATTTCCTGTTCCAGCGCCAGCGCCCCATCACGCCTGTTTATCGCTGCATAATTGACCATGCTCTGGATGAGTTCGTTTTGAGCGGAGATCTTGGTCACCAGGGTTTTCTTTATGATGGAAAACACACTGAGGAACTGAGGCAATGAAAAGTGTATCATGGTCGCACACAACATACCTCCCAGGGTCACGGCCATGGAGGGAATGTGTACGAACGACTGCCATCCCCCACCGGCCACTATGGATCCAATTACGACTACCAGCCCTAAGAACACGCCTATAACGGTTGCAATATCCATGATCCTAATCTTTCACGACTACTTGCTTTAACTCTGAACAGTAATAGGCGGAAATACCCGGCTCTGTCTCAGCAATCGATGCCAGCACTTCCGCCTTGACTCTTTCCGTCATGTAAAACAATATTTTGACCGCGTCATCATTGCTCCTGCCGCTCTGGCTCTGACTCATACTCAAGAGAATTTTGCCCGCAGCGAGGGGGTCCATTTTGTCATAAGCCGCTGCAAGCTGCTGCAGATTGTTGACCTCATTTTCGTCAACTTTTATCAGGCTCTGCTCCAGCTTTTCTCGTTCATCTTTCAGCGTCGTGACTGCTGAGGCAAGTTCAATACGCAACTTGCTGAGTTCCTCAATATCCTTCCGGAGTACCCCCTGCGCCATTTGCAGACGCTCCTCACGAATCTTCAAATCCTCAAGCTTGTTCTTATATGCCTTGATGTTGTCCCTCGCTTCAAAAATCAGGCTCTTGAGCTGAGTCTCTGTGAGATTCCGTCTGACGTAATCCCCTCCGGAGAGCAGCGATTTGGCATCCGGCATGTTCGATTGATCTGTCTGTGAGGTTTTCGATGCCTCCAGAGCCTCCAATTGATTGGGGTCCCCGGCCATGATGGGCGCGGCCTTGGGCGTCAAAAAATACACGGATGCACTGATCGCCACAAAAGTGACAAGCCCGGCACCCACAGCAATAAATATCAGTTTTTTATTCACGAGACAAATCTCCTGACTCTCCAATCCAGCGAGTCACACACATAAGGTCTCTTGGCCGTCTCACACAGTCAACCGTCGTGCATATTTCAACAGTGTCATTTCGTCAGCCATCTTTTGCTCTGTCTTATCCAGATCCTTCAAAAATCGCAGCTCCGCATTGGCTCTCAAACGTTCCAGGCCTTCAGTGGCCTGCTTCAGCGCCAGGACTTCTTCGGTTTTGGTCTTTTTCAGTGCCTGTAGTGCACTCACCTGTTCTGCCAAGGCCTTGATACGAGCCTGACTGCCCTTGGCATATTCCATGGCCAGGGCCTGTTGACTCATTCGTTCCTTGGGTGATGCCTGAGCCACCCTCTCGAGCATACCCTTGAGAGCCTGCTGCCGCATCATCAACTGACACCTCGCCTGAGCCACCTGCTCAGTCAAGCGAAGCAGTTCCAACCGTTTGGCCTGCTCCTGTTTTTTCTTGACATCCAAGACACGCTGAAGACGCCAGACAAACTTAGCCATAATTCACGCGCCTTTTATGACCTGGCCAGTACCCGCGGGCCAGACAATAATTCATCCCACACGCGGGTCATGCTCAATAACTGTTGAACCGTCTCGTCAAACGGGCATCTCTGACGCATTGGCTGGATCAAGAAGTTTCGAATTTGATCAATCAATGCAATCGAACCATCGATCCGCGCGTTACTCCCTGAAGAAAACATGCCGATATTGATCAAGTCTTCTGCATCCATGTAGGTGGCATAAATCTCCTTGAGTTTGCGGGCTGCCTTGTTGTGCTCTTCGCTGACCACGGCCGGCATCAAACGGCTGATGCTGGCCATCACATCCACGGCCGGATAGTGCCCCCGCTCTGCCAACCTGCGAGACAGCACAATATGACCGTCGAGCAGACTGCGGGCGCTGTCCGCCACGGGATCACTCATGTCGTCACTTTCCACCAGCACGGTAAGAATACCGGTGATGCTGCCCTTGTCCGAACAACCGAGGCGTTCGATCAACCTGGGCATCAAGGAAAACACACTCGGGCAATAGCCCTTGGCCGTGGGCGGTTCACCTGCGGCCAGGCCGATCTCACGCTGAGCCTGACAAAACCGGGTCAAAGAGTCCATCATGAACAGGACGTTTCGCCCTTTGTCGCGAAAATACTCGGCCAAAGACGCCGCCATGAACGCGGCTTTGGCTCGCTGAATGGCCGGCGCATCCGACGTGGACACCACCACCACACTGCGTGCCAGCCCTTCCGGTCCCAGTTCATTCTCAAGAAATTCGCGGACTTCTCGCCCGCGTTCTCCAATCAAGGCCACCACGTTGATTTCTGCATCGCTGGAATTGGCAATGTCACCGAGCAGCACACTCTTGCCCACGCCGCTGCCAGAAAAAATACCCACACGCTGGCCGCGTCCCACGGTTAACATGCCGTCAATGGAACGAATGCCGAGTGCCAGGGGGAGGCTGATTTTGTCCCGTGTCATGGGGGACGGTACCTGGCCGTCCAACGACGTATAGTCGTCGCCCTGCAGGGGTCCCTTACCATCGATGGGTTGGCCCAGGCCATTGAGTACACGTCCCAATATCCGATCCCCCACACGTATACGGCGCGTGGCCCGATGCGGAGTCACCACGTCGCCCTGGGCAATGCCCTCCATATGTTCCAGAGGCATCAGCACCACTTGATCCCCATGAAACCCCACCACTTCAGCCAGGACTTTTCGCTTGTCACGCATCTGTATCTCACACAACTGCCCCACAGAGACCTTGGGCCCGGCAGACTCCACCGTCAGTCCTGCCACGCGTACGATCGCCCCTTGAGGCTGAATCAGCGTGACCTGGTGCAGCGCCTCGTGCCAGCCGCCAAAATCAATGGCACCCTCAGAGGAGGCCTCTGTCCTGATCTGGTCGTCTGTCTCGGGTTGTTTATTCGTGCGACTTGACATAACTTTTATCCGGTTTTCTTCAAGGCTTCACCAATCTGAAGCAGTTGCTCATCGATCATGGACTGAATAATGCCCCGGGGACTCTCCAACACACATTCGGCCCGTCCCACAGCAGGATCTGCCACAAACTGAATCCCGTTAAAGACCTCGCCGCCCTTTTTTTGCGTTTGGGCGGCGCGACAGTCGGCCAGATCTCCAGGATTCACACGAATCGTCACGCCCTCAAGCGTGGGTGCGTGGCTCAATGCCTCCTTGACAATGGCCTCGATGTCATAGGCGCCGTCCATCACCTGTTGCCTGAGCACCCTGCGAGCGATCTCAACGGCGAGTTGAGCGATCTGATCTCTATGGTCGTGGAACAAGGCCTGACAGGTTTTCGACAGTTGGTCAGCAGCCTGCTGCATGACCTGGCAGGTCTGCTGCAGCGATTCTTTCTGAGCCTCGAACTCTGCCGTCATCTGGGTTTGCTGTGCCGTGACCACCTGGTCCACCGGGGGGGCCAAGGCATCGGGATCTGTGATGGCCACAGAGCCAATCGTTCCAGGTACTGATAATGTAATCGCAGAAAGCATAAGATTATTCTTCAATAAAATTCAGCTCATCTTTTTCATTCATCTCACGAAGAATCGTGATAATCTCATTACGTCCGTCCTGGATTTCAGTCTTCTTGGGTGTCGACATCAGGGACATTTCTTCTTCAATCGAAGCGGCTGCACGCTCTGAGATGTTCGCCTTGATCTTGGCCACGATCTCATCCTCTGCCTTGACCAGTGCCAGGGCAATCTTCTGTGAATCCACACCCCGTAAGGCCTCTTGCATGGAACGATCAGTGACCGAGGGAATATCATCCCAAACCACCATCAATGAGGCCACCTTTTCGGCCGCGTCACTGTCCTTCTCCTGAATGGCGTTGAGCAGGCCCTCTCTGAGATCCTTACCCAGATTGCGAAGAATCATGGCCACCTTGCGCAGCGACTGTTCAGGCTGCATAACGCCATCACCGCTGCCGGAGAAACTCTCCAGTCGCTCACACACCATTTCTGCAATGCGCTGCTTGGCCTCAGGGCTGACATTGGCGGCTTCAGCCATACGGCTCACCGTACTCAATTGCACGCCTTCATCAAACCGGCTCAGGATTTCAGAACTTCTCTTGGGCGTCAACTCAGAGAGGACAACGGCCGTGGCCTGAGGGTGCTCCTTTTCCAGGACCGCGGCCAGCGTCGTCAGGTCAGCAGAACGAATGGAAATAAAGGGATCTCTCTTTTTCAAAAGCGACTGGATCTGGGTTTGAATCAGATCTGCCTTGTCCTTGCCCAACGTACTTTTAAGCATGGTATCCAAAAAACTCTGACAGTGAAATCCGCTCTGTTTTTCAAGCAGGGTACAGAACTGAACCGCCACTTCTGTACTCTGTTTCGGATTGCACAGACCGGAGGCGTCCAGATACGCCAACTCCACAGCCAACTCCTGAACGGTTTCAGGGGGCACGCCCTTTAATAGCTCTGCGGCTGTCAAGGCATCCAATCCCATGAGCAGCATGGCCGCTCTTTGTTTACCGCTCAATACCACGTTACGAACTCCTTGCTTCTTCCAACCAACTGGTGAACAAACGTTTTGCCTGGTCCGGATTGGCTCGTAAACTGTCGCCGATACGTCTGCGCAGCTCCATCAATTCAAGCTCACTGTCTCCCACATCACTCTCACCCGTGTCCCCAGCCCTCAAGGCAGGGAGGCTGCTATCCCCAGACAGGGGCAGATAGGCACGAGACGGTGTCGCAACTTTCTTTTTTGAGCCGTTGAAAATCTTCAGCACCACCACGGCACAAATGGCCAGAATCCCCATGGAGGCCTGCCCGGCAATGGCCACAAAATCCAGACCGCCTGCTTCTTCCTCTGCAAATGATGTGTCGTCCTGGCGCCGGAACTTGGCCTGAACCACTTTGATGGAGTCCGTAGGCTTTAATCCGAGGGCATTTCGAATGATATCATTCACATCCGTTATCTGCATAATGGGTGCAGTGACATTGGGATCGTCATCCGACAAATCCACTAAGGCCGCCACTGTTAGTGAAAGAATTTTTCCAGGCGGACTTGTCTCATTCATTTGGCTTTCACCCAATTCATACTCGGTATTCACGGTACTGTCTGTCTTGCCGGGACCTCCCGCTCCCGCGGCTCCAGGTTCCGTTGACTTCGTAATTTCTTCCGACTTAGTGGCGCCTTTGGTGGGTGTGGTGGTACGGGTATTCACGCTTTTCATGTCAATGTCAGCACTCACAGACACAGAGGAACGTCCCTCGCCAAGCACGGCTGCTAACATGGTTTGAACCTTGTTCTCAAGGTTGCGTTCCACGCGCTCTTTGTAGTCGGCCACGGTGCCGGCCCCATTGCTCATCATCTGATCTGAAATACTTGAAAGCAGCCGGCCCTCACTGTCGACCAGTGTCACGCCTTCACTTTTCACCCCTTCGACACTGCCAGCCACCAGGTGGGTGATGGCGGCGATATTCATGGCACTGAGCTTATACCCGGGCTTCAGTTTCAACACCACGGACGCGGTGGTTTCCTGGGCCTGGCTCGCAAACAGGGTGTGCTCAGGTGACACCACGTGAACGCGGGCATGGACCACCCCATCCATCACCTGAATACTCTTGGCCAGTTCTTCTTCCAGGGCCCTTTTGAGGTTCACATTCTGGATAAAGGGACTCACACCAATTTTTTGACGGTCAAACAGGCCATAGCCCTTTTGACTGGTTTCAGGCAGACCGGCTCTGGCCATTTCCAATCGCAGTTCAGTGACGGATTCACTGGGGACATAGACAGAGGTGCCGCCATTGCCCAGCTTGAAGGCAATGCCCTTTTCTAGGATTTTGTCTGTGATTTTTCCAGCCGCTTCAGGGTCCAGGTTGCTGTACAGTAGACGCATATCCGGCCGCGTGGCCCATTTGGTCAGAAAGACGCCGGCGATGACCAGGGTCAATACCACAGCGACAAGCAACGCTCGCTGTACCAGACTGACGTTTCGCCAGATAGCCTCTATTTTATTTAGTACGTCCACTCGATCGGTCCACTCACCAAGACTCACTCATGCTGTTGCCTGTGCTACAGGTTCATGTTCATGGTCTGTTTGTACGCTTCAATTAATTTGTTTCTCACACCCACCAGGAGCTTGAAGCTCATGTCCGCTTTGGCCACGGCCGAGACCATGCTATTGATGTCTTCATTCTTCCCGGCCAGAAGGTCCTTGATCGAAACTTCTGAGGCCTGCTGAAGATCATCCACCTTGGACACGTATTTTTCAGCGGCCTTGGCAGCGTCGGAAAATCCACCCGGCGTGCCTGAGGCTCTTGACTGCTGGGCCCGATCGGCATTCGATGAAATACCCGGTTGAGTGGCGTTGATATTGGGATTCAAATTGACCATGGCGATCTACCTCACTTAAGAAGTTCCAGGCTGGTTTCTACCACCTGTTGATATCGTTTTAGAATGGCGACATTGGCCTGATAGCTGCGTGCCGCTGCGTTGAGATTCATCATTTCCATGGGCATACTCACATTCGGCATACTCACGTACCCGTTCTGATCTGCCATGGGATGACCTGGTTTGAGAATCTTGGGGAAACCCGTGCTCATATCCGCAGCCAACTCTTCGATTGACACAGGCCCCAGATCCTCATCGCTGGCCCTGAACACGGCTTCAAGCCGACGGTATGGCTGACCATTGCCATTGTCAGCAGTCTGGGCATTTGCCACATTCGTGGAAATCACCTTGATATTAGCGGCTTGGGCCTTGATGCCTGAGACCGCGATATCAACGGGATCGAATTGATTGTCTATTTTCATGATCTACCCCTGGTTTGAATAGTCCCGCTATCTCACATCCATGGCAAGCTGCATCTGACGGTATTTGGTCTGAAGCAGGCGAATGTACGTCTTCTGATGCAGCGTATTCTTAATCATCTTACCCACTTCCACTTCGAGACTTACATCATTACCATTCGATTTAACAGGCGTCTCACCTGGCTCATACAACTCAGACTGGATATCCCCAAGGTCCAGTGTCTCCGAACCTTGCATGGCCTTGTCCAATAGCTCTTCAAACCGTATGTCCACACTGCGGTATCCAGGTGTCTGAAGATTGGCCACATTGCTGGCAATGGCCTTCTGGCGAAGCGTTTCAGCCTTGAGGCCAGCTTCAATCACGTCCATAATGTTGTTTATTTCAGCCATGCGTCATGTCCATCCAAGCGAAACAGAGTTTGTTGCTAGCTATATGTGCAAACAACATGCCAACATCCCAAATGTCACCCTCCGATTGGCTTTTGCCCCCTATTAACCTCTGAAACCCCATAAAATCACGAGTCATGAAGGCATCTTTCCAAAGCTGGTGTCAGTTTTTTAAACAGTCGCGCAATCCACAGGACACAAATCACCCATCACGTCACTGCCTCACAGGCTTGTGCAGACACTTCCGGAAGATCTTTCCTCACCGCAACCACTCATGAACTGGCCGAAGCCCTGGGGTGTTGTGCCTGAAACCGCATTCTTACACCATCTATCCCCTTTTCGGGGACGGTCATCACAGTCACCCCCCTATCCGTCACCAAGATTGGCATAAGAATTGCTGACATTGCCATCATGATAAATGCACAGATACTGGCCAAGACGCTCGTCTCACCTGGACAGAATGCTCGATCGATTCAGGGCAAACAGTCCGGCTCAGATCAAATACGACTCCAGGACCCTGGTCAGCCCCCCTCAGACCTGGCTGTTGAACATGGGAATTCTCTAAAGGATGGGCAAGGCAGCAAAACTGAGTCAGCTCCTGATTCCAAGGACTTTAAGCACGCACTGAACGAAAAAATGGCGGAATCCAAACAGGCCGCCTCTCCTGAAGATTCTCCTGAACCATCACAAGATCCCACACCCACTACGCTGCAGTCATATGTGACACCCGTTCAGGGATTGACTGAGCCCCAATCAAACCCGCCAATCCAAATCACGGCTGGAGTCACTCTTTCAGAAGAGCCGCCCGTGCTCGTGTCAACTGAGCCGGTATTGGTTCCTCAGACAGAGGCTCAGAATTCCAAGGACACTGAGAATGCTCAGAATGGCACGAAGAATGAGCCAGTCATATCACAGACGCCTGTGTTGTCTGCAGTCCCAGAGACCACAGAGGTGCCTGGGGAGCCTGTCAATGACTCACAAAAACTGAAGGTGCCCACGGAGCCTGTCAATGACTCACAAAGATTGAAGGTGCCCGCGGAGCCTGCCAATGACTCACAAGAATCGAAAGTGCCTGTGGGGCCATCGCTATACACACCAGAGTCTGCCGCAACTCAGTATGAAGAAACCAATCAAACGACTGAGTCTTCTGCGATCCAGGCAGATGCGCAGCCTGTCATTGAGCCAATCACGCAGGACACACCTGCTCAACCTGTCGGATCTTCCACGGCACATGTCACTGATAAGCCTGTCGAACCTCAAGTGGCGATATATGAAGGCGTCAGCCCAAAACCCGAGCAGACTGACCCTGTTCAGTCTCAGCCCGCAGCTGCCCGGGCAGAGAATACACCGGTGGCCCCTGAACCGCCTCAAATACAACCCTTACAGGTAGACCCGGAATCCAAACCCTTGCCCACAAAAAAAACCACGTTCGACATTCAGTCCATGCCACAGGAAGACTCCCATAGGGGTGAGACCAAGGCGGAGCCGCTCACGATGTCCCATGCCCGACAAAAGCCGCAAGCCGAGGCATTGGATCCCATTCAGGTGTCGCATCCGATTCAGCAGGCAGTCACCACCAAACTTGAATCCTCTCATGAACAACCGGTTATGACCGAATCGCCTGACACCTCGGAAACAAACGGGGGACTTCAACCGACTCAAACCACCCCATCTGGGGTTGGCTTGCCTGAGACACCGGTCACGCCCCCCTCCGCAGAGGCCTCACTGCCGCGCACCCTGGACCCGGCCACCACCTTGGTGGCACGTCAGATCCAGGAATCCATAGCGCAGGGCATTCAGCAGGACAGTCGCCAGATTATTCTCCGCCTGGACCCGCCGGAACTGGGCCGGGTCGCGATCAGGTTCCAAGAGGACGACCAGGGCATTACAGGCGTGCTGGAAGTCCAGAGGTCCCAGACCCGTCATGATATTCAGCAGGCCCTGCCAGAGATCATACAGCACCTTCAAAACAGTGGCGTACAAATCAAACGCATAGAAGTGCTCCTGTCCGCAAATGCGGACCCGGAAACCTTCGAAGACCAGGCATTTTCCCAGGCACAGGATCAAGGCTTCGAACAGCAGCAAACCTCTGGAAACAACACGGCTCATCGCAGCCCATCTTTCCGCTGGGCCTCATCACCTGGTGGCGCGGTTCCTCAGCCGAGGCAGGAACAGTATGTGTCCGACCAGGGCATCGATATGCTTATTTAGACGATCGACACGGAACTTACGCAAAGGAGGCAGGACGTGTCTGATATTGCCCAGATCATGACTGCGGCTGCAAAGCACCACAAAGACGGTGACCTGGATCAGGCTACCACGCTCTACAAACAGGTCCTTGAACTCTGCCCGGATCATCCTGATGCCCTGCACAACCTGGGACTCATGGCCTATGAGGCACGCGCGTGGGACACGGCCCTGGCCTATCTCAAGCGGGCCATTATTGCACACCCCAGAATTCCCGAATTCTACAACACCTACGGTGTGATTCTGGCCGCAGCCGGACACCTGGACCAGGCCCTGCTGGCCTATGCCCAGGCCACGACCCTGCATCCGACGTATACAGAGGCGTACAACAACATGGCACTGGCCTTTAGCCTGCAAGGGCACCACATCAAGGCAGTGGAACATCTCAAACTGGCACTCAAGCACAGTCCGGATTCGGCTGTGACCTATTACAATCTGGCCAATACATTGTGTCACCTGGCCTCGGACAATGAAGCCATCGATCATTTTCAGCACGCCCTGCGCCTCAATCCGAATCTGGTCCAGGCGCATATTAACCTGGCCAATCTCTTGCAGCAAAAGTCGAGACACGCAGAGGCCATCGCCTGCTACAAACAGGCCTTGAGGGTCCTGCCGGATCAGCCCCGAATTCTGCATGATATGGGCAATGCGCTCAAGGCCTGCGGAGATTACAGCGAAGCGATTGCTGCCATCAGGCAGGCCCTGTCTCTAAACGGACAGTATGCACAAGCCTGGAACAGTCTGGGGGTGGCATACAAAGAATCGGGCCAATGTGACGAGGCCATTGCCTGCTACGACAAGGCCATTGCCATCGAACCCGACTACCCGGATGCCCATTGGAATCGGACTCTAACCCTGCTCTTGAAAGGTGATCTTGCTGAGGGGTGGTCCAGGTATCAGGTCCATTATGAAGCCCTGAAAACCAGGACCTCTCAACCCAAAGACGACCATCCTCTGTGGCAGGGCGACGCCCTCAAGGGCCGACGTATCCTGGTTCGGTTTGAACAGGGGTTGGGTGACAATCTCCAGTTCATTCGCTACCTGCCGCTGGTCCGGCAACTCGGCGGCACAGTCATTTATCAGGCCAAGCCCGCGTTGTTGCCTTTACTGGAAGGATTTCAAGGCATTGACGAACTGATTGAAGCCAGACCTGATCACCAGATCCCAGTCCCCTATAATTTTCAGATCAGCCTCATGGATCTTCCGCGTGTGTTCAAAACCACGTTGACCAACCTACCGGACACCGTGCCCTACCTCACTGCAGACCCCATCAAGGTCGCGGCCTGGCAGGACACCTTCATCCATTCAGGCATGAAGGTCGGCCTGGTCTGGGCAGGCAGCCCGTTCCACAGGAACGACGGCAATCGATCCTGTCCACTCAAGGCACTGGCCCCCCTGGCACAGGCCCAGGGCGTTCATTTTTACGGCCTTCAAACAGGGTCCGCCGGACAGGAATCACAGACACACTTGAGCCACCATTTTCACAATATTGGACATCGGTTTCGTGATCTGTCGGACACCGCCGCAGCCATCGCGCATCTGGATCTTGTCATTTCTGTGGACACGGCCGTGCTTCACCTTGCCGGGGCCCTGGGCAAATCCGTGTGGGGTCTGCTGCCCTATGCACCAGACTGGCGATGGATGCTCCATCGTCATGACAGCCCATGGTACCCCACACTCAGGTTGTTTCGTCAACCCAGGCCCGGAGATTGGACCACCGTGTTTGACCAGGTGACCCATGCATTACAGACCTATGTCAGGATGTTTTAAACATAAGGAGAATACCTCGCAGTGAGTGCTTCGTCTCAAACATTGGAAACCGCCTTCCAGCATCACCTTGCCGGACAACTCGATCAGGCACGTACCTGTTATGAACAGGTCGTGGCCCAGCACAGTCGCCACGCGGCGGCCCTGCACGGACTCGCCATGATTGCGTGCGCTCAGCAACAGTATGACAGCGCGGCGCACCTGGCAGAGCGTGCCATTGAGGCCCAGCCGGATATCGCAACCTTTTACAACACGCTCGGCATTGCCTATGACACCCTGGGCCAGAAAGAACAGGCCCTTCACGCCTTTCGCCAGGCCGTGACACTCAAGCCGGATCATGCGGAGGCCTATCACAATATGGGCGTGTCACTCCTGAGTCTTCATCAGTATGATGCGGCCATTGAGCAATGCAGGAAAGCCATGACCCTCAATCCACAGTTGGTCAAAGCCTATGTCACCTTAGCCCGGTGTTTTCAGGCCCAGGGCGATCGGCGTCAGGCCATCCATTATTTTGAACAGGCCGTACAAATCGATGCGGATCTGCTTGAAGCCTATGTGGAATTGGCCCACTTGTATCAAGGACAGGAGCAACTGGAATGCGCTGCGACTGCCTTGCAGAGAATCGTTCAAATCGGCCCGGCCAGTGCTGAGGTGCATACCAGACTCGGCATGATACTGCGTCAGCTGGGCCAAGACAGAGAGGCCAGACAACACTATATGGAGGCCCTTCGACTCAAACCCGGCCTGGCCGAGGCGCACAACAACCTCGGCAACCTCCTGAATCAACATGGTCTTTACCAGGAAGCCTTGCACCACTATGAACAGGCCACACAGGCCAATGCCCATTACGCAGAGAGTTTTAATAATCTGGCTGCCACATTGATCCACCTGAATCGGTTGGCCGACGCAGTGACACACTGTCACAAGGCCATCACACTCAAACCAGCCTATGCTGAGGCCCACAACACGTTGGCCTCAGCCTACATGAAACAGGGACGCTACCAGGAAGCCAAAGACAAGTTCATGCATACCCTCGCCTTGAACCCCGAGTATGCAGAGGCCCACAGCAATCTCGGTATGATTCATCTGGTACTCGGAGAGTTTGACGCCGGGTGGCGTGAATACGAATGGCGTCTCAAGAGCCCGGTCTTCCGGCAGCGGTACACCTGCAAGCAGCCTCGCTGGGACGGCACCCCCTTCCCGGGCAAAACCCTGCTCGTACATTATGAACAGGGCATGGGCGACTCCATGCAGTTTATACGCTACCTGCCCAAGGTCAAGGCTCTGGGCGGCACAGTCCTGTACCAAGACAGACCTCCACTCAAAACCCTGTTTCAGAAATACCCGGGCATCGACCGATTTATCTGCCTGGGTGACACGGACATGCCTCAGTTCGACATGCAGGCCTCTGTCATGAGTCTACCCTTTTTGTTGGGCACGCAGGAGCACAACATCCCGGCCACCTCGGTCTACCTCAAGGCTGAGGTCGAAAAGATCAAGCGCATGCAGGCCTACATTCAGTCGCACGATTTTAACGTGGGTATTGTCTGGGCCGGTTCCAAGGTGCATAAGAACAACCGAAACCGATCCTGCGATCCGGCCCTGTTCCGGAGTCTGGCACAGTGCCCTGGTATAGGCCTGTACGGACTGCAGCGACCGGACAGCGAACCGGCCGCACCGGACTGCCTCGCCGACCTGCTGGTCACAAACCTGGGGGAACACTTTCAGGACTTCTCTGATACGGCCGGGGCCATTGCCCACATGGATCTCATCCTCTCAGTGGACACTTCGGTACTCCACCTGGCCTGTGCCATGGGCAAACCCACCTGGGCCCTGCTCCCATATGTCCCGGACTGGCGATGGATGCTGGACCGGACGGACAGCCCCTGGTATCCCACACTGCGTCTGTTCCGCCAGAGCCGGCCCGGTCAGTGGCAACCGGTGTTCGATGCCGTTGCGGAGTCACTCAACCACACCCTTCAATTGCATAGGAGCCGCTGAATCCATGGCCATGACGGAGTTACTCAAACAGGCTGTTCAATGCCATCAAAACGGTCGCCTGGATCAGGCGGAGGCCCTGTATCAGGAAGCCCTCCAGCACGCGCCGGACCATGCAGACATCCACCACTGCCTGGGCATCATTGCCAGTCAAACCAAACGCCATGATATGGCCCTGGATCACCTGCGCAAGGCCCTGACAGTGTCGCCTGACGTGGCACAGTTTCACAATACACTGGGCATTGCCCTGGAAAAGGCCGGACTGGAACAAGACGCAGTCAAGGCGTATGAGCAGGCCATAGAATTAAACCCAGCCTTTGCAGAGGCATACAATAACCTGGCCATTGTATGGCAGGGCCTGGGCAACTATGACAAGGCCATTGAGGCGAGCACCCAGGCACTGACTCTGCTGCCTGAACAGAGCGGCTTTCACAATACACTGGGCTACAGCCTGCAGCACAAAGGCCAGACAGAACAGGCCCTGGCCAGTTTCAAACGCGCCCTCCACTACCACCCCAATCACCCGGAACCGCTCAATCACATGGGCGTGATCTATACTGAACTCGAACAGTACGACCAGGCCATTGCCTGCCTCACACAGGCCATTGCCCTGGCCACAGACTATGCAGAAGCCCACAACCAACTCGGCATGGCCTACCATGGTGCTGAGCGGATGGATGACGCCATTGCCGCCTTCAAACAGGCCCTGGCCCTGGAACCTGACTTCATCCAGGCCCTGTATAATCTGGGCAACGTCCAATTGACCCAGGGCCTCTGCCATCAGGCCATCGAGACCTTTCAGCAGTGCCTGGCTCTGGACCCGGACTATGCCCTGGCCCACTGGAACCTGTCCCATGCCCTGCTGCTCAGTGGTCAGTACGAACAGGCCTGGCCCCATTATGCCTGGCGTCACCACCCGGATCTGGCGATCTCAACCTATCCCTTTCCCCTCCAGGGACCTGCGTGGGACGGCCACCCCTTTCCAGACCAGCGATTACTCATCCACTTCGAGCAGGGGTATGGTGACAGCCTCCAGTTCGCACGGTTTATTGCCCAGGCCAAGGCCCTGGGCGGTACAGTGATTGTGCAGGTACGTGCATCTCTGGCCCGCATCTTCGAGACTGTCGCCGGCATTGACGAACTGGTCATCGTGGGCAGAGACGGTGTGGCCCCGGACATGCAGTACGACATCCACACCTCGTTACTGGACCTGCCTCAACGGCTGAACACCACGCTCGACACACTCACCAGCAGCCCCTATGTCACGTGTCCTCAGGACCTGACAAACGCCTGGCAATCGCGTATCGAATCGCCCCACCTTAAAGTCGGCATCGTGTGGGCAGGCAGCCCGAAGCACGGCAATGACAAAAGGCGCTCGTGCGACCTAGGCCATTGGTCGCCCCTCATGGCCCTGCCCGGCATTGCATGGTACAGCCTGCAAATGGGCCCAGCCGCAGCCCAACTCAGTCAGAGCCCGTTTTCAGAGATCATGACAGATCTCAGCCATGCCACCGCAGACTTTGATGACACCAGCGCTGCCATTGAACAACTCGATCTGGTCATTACGGTGGACACCGCTGTCCTGCACCTGGCAGGTGCCATGGGCAAACCCACCTGGGCCCTGCTGCCCTATGCCCCGGACTGGCGATGGATGCTGGATCGCACGGACAGTCCATGGTACCCGAGTGTGACACTCTTCAGACAGAACACGCCGGGAGACTGGCAGGGCGTCCTGCGGGACGTCACCTCCAGACTCGCGAGTCTCACCTCTTCTGAATCGGCCATAGCACACCCCCCAAAAACGACCACAGCCGTGCCGGTTATCATTCCGGCATACAAAAACAAACCGCAATTGGACACCTGTATTGAGCATCTCAATCGTCAGACCGTACCCTGTGACATATTCATCAGGGACAACAGTGACGACAACATTTTCTTCACAGCCGCAGTCAATGAAGGCATCAAGCATTTTCTCGCCGTAGACTGTCCCTACATGCTCATCCTCAACCAGGACATGTACCTGGAACCCAAGGCGGTGGAAGTCATGGTCGCCTTTATGGACGCTCACCCCAGGTGCGGCATGGGTGCCCCCCTGCAATTGCATCACGACAACCCGGACCAGGTCATCTGGGGCGGAAGCTTTGACGCCTTTCCTGCAGGCAAACACCACATTGGCCCGGTCTCCAGCTTTTCCGAACCACGTCAGGTCATCTGGGTCAATGGGGCCTGCATGATCCTAAGAAAGGCCATGATCCAGGACATTGGCCTGCTCGACAAAAACCTTGTCTTTATCGGCAGTGACAGTGACTACAGCTTTACGGCGCGTGCCAGAGGCTGGGAACTCTGGTGCATCGCCACGGCCCGAGGCCGCCACGAACACGGCGCCTCAGGCGGCACAGCAGACGCTTTTGTCCAGAACCTCAAACTCAAGGACATGATCTATTTCGGCAAAAAATGGCTCACAGGCGATCTGTACAGAGATCTCTCCTTTGAAAAGCCCGATGCCCCAACCGTAAACCAGATCATGACACAAATGCGGGAAGCACTGCTTTAAGGGCGAGAGGTTAGGGATTAGGGTGGTACACAGTCGGTCACGAGTCCAGCCTGGCTGACTCGTCTTTTTAACTCACCCAACCAGAGTCATGGGTGACTGGCAGGCCGGGTCCAGGTCTCCAAAGAGCCTTGACAAAAGGCCTTACGAAAGTTAAGCTGGGTAAAAACTTCCATTTAATGTAATAAGGATGGACATGGGCATTATGAATAAGCGAACTGCACTAATTACCTGTACAATCAGTATTTGGGCCATTTGCGTATGCAGCACTGCCTGGGGCATTGTGGATATCCGAGCCATTGAGGCGGTGCGCGAGAAATCAGTGCTTAACAGCAGTGACCTTCAAGCAATCGATGCGTTCGTGACAGATGCTGTGGAGGAGGTGCTCAGGGCCCAGGACAAGGACTTTGCCACCATCGCGAAAACACGCTCCATTCTGATCAGTCGACAAAAGAGTCTTGTGCCCAATCAGAAACAATATTCTCAAAAATTCCTCGAATCCGCCAAAACGCACATGACCGCGGCCCTGAAAGAGGCTGAAAACCTGCCTGAGGCCCGTTGTGCCAAGGTCAGGATCAATCTGTTCATCATGGCTCGGGCCTTGAACGACAAAATGCTGGTCGCCATGGCCCTGCCCTATCTCTCCAATCCCAGTAAGCCTGTGAGCTATTGGGCCACACAACTGGCCACCTGTGAAGCGGCCCTGGCCATGGTCAATGCCTCGTCTCCTGAATCCGGGCAACTGATCACGGGGTTGAACCAGATCGTGCCAAAGGCCTCACCTGAAGCAATGGGTCTGATTATCCCCTTTGCCGGGCAGATCAATACGCCCGCAGGACAGGAACTCATACTGGCCATCTCAGACGCGCGCATCAAACAATATGCGGACCAGACAGTCACGCACGAATTGGCAGACATCAGTGTGCTTAGTGGCCTGTGTGCCCAGTTGAGTACGGACGGCCCAAACAAAACACAATGTGCCCAGCGTTTTTCGCAACTGTTGTCCTTTGTGATCCAACGTTTTGCCAAGGCACAGACCCGGCTCACAGACCGGCAGAAAGAGGATTTGATCTCCATCATCGTGGAGACTGAAGACAAGTGCCTCAGCAAGCTGACCAATCAGCCTGAAACCGCGTTGAGGCGGGCCATTGAACGAGAAGACATGACGGGTTTGATGGCAGAACACGACCGATTGCTGGGATCAGCGACTGAAACAGGTGTGCTTCCAGGGCTGCTGCACTTCACGTATAAAGCAGGCAGCAGCAATCAGGGATATCCGCTGACATTGAATGTGAAATAGTCAGACGATGACAGACATGGTTCAGAGGTCAGAGTTTTGAGATAGACCCGATGTAGATTGAACACTGAAAACCGGTTAAAAAAAAACCTCTGCGTCCAATGGACGCAGAGGCCAACTCGGAAAGAAACTTTTACAGCCCCCCCAATGGATTTTGACACCATCTTCTTGCTGCGTTCCTTAAGGGCTTTCCAAACCCTCCTCGGCGATTTAAGCGTTCAGGTCCTGCTGTCAAACCTCGGTGCTCTCAATAATACTAAAAGTGTACTATAGAAATCACCCCAGGCAAAACGCCAGCAAGTCAGATTTTCATAAAGACCCTTAAATCACGTTATAGGGTTTTGGTGTCCTTTGCCTTTCACCTCTTCCCATCATCATTAGAGTCACACTTTGGCCAAACGGAGCCAAAGTACGGTTCACGGTTTGTGTCGATTAGAAATGGTGCTTTCATCAACTGTGACCCTGGAACCACGAACCCCATTACTTGTACGGTCCCATATCCAGTTCTTCGTCTGTGATATTAAACTGTCCTTTGTATCGATCATTGATTTCAACAACATCGTTCAGCATGCGCTTGGCCTTAATCGCATACTCAGTCCCAGGAAACTGCTGAATCATCTGCTGACAGTATCTGACGCAATTGCCAAAGGTCATCATGGGTTTGCGTCCAATCTTGAAGGACTGCTCCGCCATCTGCCAGAGCTGGTCAGCAGCCACCTGCTGGTCTGTGGTCAATTTGGCAAACGCCGGCAGTTCTATGGTGGCCTCTTCAGGCACTGGCGCCGACTCATTCGTCTCTATCTGAATCGGCGCATTGAGTCGTTCGTGGTCCTTGGCGTCCTGTTCGTAGACATCCGTTGATGAAGACGAATGACTCGTCTCTGGAGCCACGGGCTTGTGATCCCCACCTGTAAACTGGCTGGCCACAATCAACACGACCACTGCCAGTATCCCCACACCTGCCACTTTTAACCAAAAGGTATTCATAAGACTCCCCTTTCACAAGGATTATAGTAATGACGTCCCAGAAAGACATCATACCACCGGGCCATTATTCAAGAAAGCCCTTTTCCTTAATTGCATATTCCGGCGGGTTAGGTTAAATAATAAGCCTTATGGCGTATATGTTTTTGGACATCTTTACCAAGGTATTTGTATTACTCTCGCCGTTCTTTTCGGTGTCCATGTTCCTCATGCTATCACGGGGACTGGACCCCAGGGAGCGACGACGATGCGCGTGGCGCACGAGTATCGCGATCCTGGTGATTTCGTTTATTGTGTACTTCTTCGGAAATCTGCTCTTCAAGATCCTGGGCATTACAGTCCAGGCCTTTCAGGTGGGTGCAGGCACCCTGCTGTTTCTCAGTGCCATTGGCATGGTCACAGGCAAGCGATCGGAAATCAATTCAGACCCGGAGGAAGATTTTGCCATTGTGCCGCTGGCGATTCCGCTCATCGTGGGCCCGGGCACCATCGGGACCCTGCTGGTGCTTGGCATGGAAATCACGACCCAGAGAGAGCGACTCGTGGCCGCAGGTGCAATCTTTCTGGCCACGTCCATGATCTCGGTCTTTCTGCTCCTGGCAGACCCCATCAGCAGACTCCTGGGACGCAAGGGCCTTCAAATGATGATGAAACTCACAGGTCTGCTCCTCACGGCCATGGCCGCTCAGATCGTATTTACAGGGGTACGCACGTTCCTCAATATCCCGACCCTCCCATCATTAAATCCCTGAAGGATCATAAGAAAACCATGGCAAAAGGCAACATACTGATTATTGAAGACGACCATGACATCGTGGACCTGCTCGCATTCAATCTGCAGGAGGAAGACTACGAGACCCATGAAGCGTTTGACGGACGTGAAGGCCTGGCACTGGCCGGCCGCCTCCAGCCGGATCTGGTTATCCTGGACATCATGCTCCCGGAGATGGATGGATTTGAAGTGTGTCGTGAACTCAAGGCAGACAAATCCACGATGCACATCCCGATTATCATGCTGAGTGCCCGATCTCAGGAAACGGACAAGGTCGTAGGCCTGGAACTGGGCGCTGACGACTATGTGACCAAACCCTTCAGCCCGCGTGAACTGATCGCGCGCGTGCGTGCCATTTTGCGCAGGCACCGCCCCATTGAAGACACACCTGAGATTCTTCACGGTCTTCTGACTCTGGACAGCGTGAAACACAAGGTCACGATTGATGGCCAGACCGTGGACCTGACCTCCACAGAATTTAAGCTCCTGGCCTGTATGGCGGGCAAACCGGGTCAGGTTCTGTCCAGAGACCGAATTCTGAATGCCATTTCCGATGATGAAGCCATGGTCTGTGATCGCACAGTAGACGCGCACATCAAGTCACTCAGACGCAAACTGGGGCTCTGCAAAGACTACATAGAGACCGTGCGAGGCATTGGATATCGGTTTAAGGAAGTCGTGTAGATGAATACACGAATCATATGGAAATTCCTGGGGGCTCTGGTCGCCTTGATCATCCTCTCGGACACCGTGATCTTTTTGTGCTTGAGCAGTCGCATGGGGGCCTTCTTTGAGACAAGGGTTCTGCGCTCTACCCGAGACAATGCCATGCTCATGGGCGAATTGCTGTATGATTCCATTCTGCGCAAACAACACGACGTCCTGTCCAATGACGTGGCGAGAATTGCCACACAACTGAACCTGCGCATTACAGTGATCGCGCCGGACGGTCAGGTTCTGGCAGATTCGGACTCTGAGCATGCGGCCATGGAAAACCATGCCACTAGAGAGGAGGTGGTTCAGGCCCTGGCGGAAGGGATGGGCAAGAGTTTTCGAGCCAGTGATACACTGGGGATGCGTATGCAGTATGTGGCCGTGCGTCTGGACAAGAATGAACAGACCGTGGCTGTCATCCGTTTCGCCATACCCAATGCCCAGATTGAGGAGGAGTCTCACGCGATTTATCTGATTATCCTGGTGGCCTCCCTGGCGGCCGTGGTGGTGGCCCTGCCGTTGGCCTATCTGGTGTCCAACAACATCACCTCCCCTATCACGGACCTGAAAAGAGCTGCTGAATGTATGGCCAAAGGTGACTTCAAGACCCGGGTTCGCGTCCAGAGACGGGACGAACTGGGGCAATTATCACACTCCATCAACACCATGGCGACCGAACTCGAAAAGCGATGGGAGGTTCAAAAGCAACTGGCCCAGACCAAAACGGACTTTGTAGCCAATGTGTCCCACGAGCTCAAAACCCCACTCACACTCATCAAGGGGTACATCGAAACGCTCCAGGACAAGGGTATGCAGGACACAGAAAAGGCCCGGCGTTTTATTGCCATTATCAATGACCATACCAACCGTCTGGGCCGTCTCATTGACGACCTCCTGACCCTCAGTGAACTGGAGGCTGCGAAAAAAAACATTGAAACCTCCCCCACAGACCTCCGGAATATGGTCGATGACGTGGCCCTGGGCTTTGGCTACGCACTCGCCCGGAAAAATCACACGTTGACTATCCAGGCTGAAGGTCATGGTTTCACCGCATCCGTAAACTCCGACAAGATGGAGCAGGTCTTTGTCAACCTGATCGACAATGCCGTGAAGTACACGCCCCCGGGGGGGCATATTACGATCAGAATCACGGCCCTGGAGAATAAAATCCGCCTTGCCTTTGAAGACAACGGGATCGGCATTGATCCGGAACACGCGGCTCACATTTTTGAGCGTTTTTACCGTGTGGACAAGGCCAGGTCTCGTCAGTTGGGCGGCACAGGCCTGGGCCTGGGCATTGCCAAGCACATTCTCCTGGCCCACAAAGGCACGATTGAAGTGAACAGCCGTCTCGGGCAAGGCACCACCTTCACGGTCATACTGCCGCGATACCATCAGGTGAATTTAGAACGCTGACCTGAGAATCTGGCGTTGTGGCTCCGGGCGATCAGAGATCCATCTATCCGAGTTACTTGTCCAGTTCCTTGATTTCCTGGGTCTTCATGTGCCGAACATCTTCGCCCTGGACGATATAGACCACCTCCTCAGCGATATTCACGGCATGATCCGCAATCCTCTCAAAGGCCTGGGCCGTCAGCATGAGCCCAAGAATATTGCCCATGTCCGAGGGAGAAGAGAGCATGTGCGTAAACAAAACTCGGAATGACTGATCCGTGATTTGATCGACTTCCTCATCCGTGGCTATGACCTTGATGGCCTGGTGTACAGATTTATTCACAAAGGAATCCAGTGCATCATGAAGCATTTGCGCAGCCACATGCACCACATGGGTGAAGTCAATCATGTGTTTGGTCTTCCTGCTTTGAAGATACTTTTCAACATTGTGCCCTATGTCCACAACCTTGTCGCCTATACGCTCTATGTCCGCGTTCATGCGAGTGATCATAAGCAGGAGGCGCAGGTCTCCGGCCACAGGCGTATACACGGTGATCAACTTGACAGTCTCTTCATCGATTTCACCCTGCATGCGGTCCAGGATCTTCTCATCCTCATAGATTTTGGGGAGGAGATCCTGGTTGTTGTCTGTGAGCACCGAATTGATGGACTGAATCATCTGCTCGGCGATGGCGCCCATGTGCAACAGCTTTTGCTTTAGTTTTTTCAGTTCTGAATCAAATCGAGCAGGCATTGGTTTCTCCACTGGTTAAAGATCAGCCATATCGGCCTTCTATGTATTCTTCGGTCCTTTTGTCCTTGGGATTGAGAAAGACGCTCGACGTTTCTCCGTGCTCTATGAGTTCTCCATTGAGCATATAGATGCACTCATCACTGACACGTCTCGCCTGGGCCATGTTATGGGTCACGATGACAATCGTATAATGCCCTCGCAATTTCAGGAGCAGTTCTTCAACCGCCTCAGTTCCGGCAGCATCCAGGGCAGAGCACGGCTCATCCATGAGCAGCACTTCGGGTTTGAGCGGTAACAGCCTGGCAATGCAGAGTTTCTGCTGCTGTTCCAGCTGCAGGCCCAGGCCCCGTCGGCCCAACTGGCCCTTGACTGAATCCAGCAGAAAGACCTCTTCCAGGGCCTTTTCAACGGCCGCGTCTATGTCCTCTTTGCGCAGACTCCCCTGCGGCGAATGCACCCTCAAGCCAAAGGCCACATTGTCGTAGATGGACAGGGGCAGAGGATTGGGACGCTGAAACACCATGCCCACCCTTTTTCTCAACTCGATCACCGAAACCTCCGGCGCATAGATGTTGCTGCCCAATATGTCCACGTCCCCTTCGACGCGCACATTATGGAATCGCTCGTTCATCCGGTTGAAGCAGCGAAGCAGGGTCGTCTTGCCGCACCCGGACGGCCCGATCAGGGAGGTGATGATACCGGCCTTGATGTTGGAACAGATTTGCTTCAGGGCCTGAAACTCTCCATACCAGAGAC
>JAIPFM010000232.1 GCA_021736645.1 Phycisphaerae bacterium
TACCTAGTGCTTTGTCACGCCTTAAGTTTTGGGTATGCGCAGCACCCAATGGGCAGATGCAAGGAAGAAACCGGAAGCCTACTGTCGTAGGGTGAGGATTTCTGACACAGCAGATGCCCGTTGGCTGCAAGCAGCACCCCAACATTTAGGTGTGACACAGCACTAGACCCCCAGTAATTAACTGGTGATTTGCAGGCCATGTGACCGATAATAAGACTGGTGTCTATGGTCCTGTGCAGAGAGTTCAGTGTCCGGCCAGGTGTCTGGATAAGGCACATACGGTCACAGAGATTGTTGTTCAAACAGTGGAAATCAGCCTCAGTGTGGTCTATTATGAAGGTGTATACTATGAATCTAAAGGTCTGCCTGGGCCTTCTGATCAGCTTGTTGGGAGCCGGGTGTTCAGTAAAGTCGCCTTATGATCGCGACTATGTGTCTGAAGGCATCAAGGAGCACGCCACGTTTGAGCTTGGCCAGGGTATCGAGCCGGGAAAATGGTCTGTGCCTGAGGGAATGTCCCTGGAGAACGGCTTGACGCAGGATGAGTGCGTGGCCCTGGCCCTTTGGAACAATGCCCAGTTCCAGGCGGATTTGTCGGCCCTCGGTTTTGCCCGAGCAGATCTTCTTGAAGCGAATATGCTCCCCAATCCGGTGTTTTCTCTGTTTTTTCCTGTAGGACCCAAGCTTCTGGAGACCAGGCTGGCCATGCCCATAGAAGCCCTGTGGCAACGCCCTGAACGTTTGGCAGCAGCACACCTGAATGCCGAGGCTGTGGCTGAGAATCTGATTGAACATGGTTTGGGATTTGTCCGAGAGGTCCAGGCAGCTTATGTGGCCGTGTGGCGTGCTACAGAACGCACACGTCTGGCACAGGAGGAAGCCGCTCTTTCTACTGAAATGGCAGACCTCGCGTGGAAACGTATGCGTTCCGGGGATTCAAGTGAATTTGAGGCCATGCAGGCCAAGGCCGATTCTTTGCGCGTGACTGAATCGCTTCAGCAGTGTCAGAAAGAGAAGGCCCTTGCCACACATCGTCTCCTGAGTCTGATGGGTATCACAGAGAACCGGGAGAACTATATGTTTGTACCGCCTGACCCCATGAAGGACGCGCAGGTACCACAAGAGACTCTGGAGACCTTGGCGCTGGCAGCCAGACCGGACCTGCGTGCCATGGAACTCAATATCGAGGCAGCCGGAAAACGCCTGGGGTGGGAAAAATCCAAGGTCTATCAATTCATTGCCATGATTGACGGCAAGGACAAGGGCGCCTCCTCCATCACCATTGGCCCTGGATTGTCCACGGAGATACCTATTTTCAACCAGAACAACGGAGCTGTGGCCCGGGCTCACACAGAGCTGGATCAGGCAGCCTGGGCCTATGAGGCCAAACGCCATGAAATATTGCTTCAGGTCAAAGAGGCGTATACGCAATATATCTCCACGCGTGAAGCCCTGGCTCTCTGGCAGGACGAAACCGTGCCCTGCCTGAAACAGGTAGAAAGTCAGATCCAAAAAGCCTGCGATGCCGGAGAGTTATCCTATGTCTCGGTCTTGACAGCCAGGCAAAAGGTCCTGGAGGCTGAGGTTCGAAGCTCCACGCTGGCCGCTGACCTGCAACACTGCGCTGTGCAACTGAACTATGCTGTGGGAAAGAAAATGCTTTAACAGGAGAGAATAACATCATGGGCCCGACCCGAAGATACTTGAATGTGATAGCTGTACTGCCCCTGACCTGGGGACTCGTCTGGGGACTGGCCGGGGGACTTGCCTGGGGACTGGCCGGGGGATGTGCCAAGAAGGAACCTTCTAAGCCAAAGCCGCCGGCGCCGGCAAAGATAACCAATGCGGTCAAGGAACTGGAGTTGACCACCGTGACCTTGACCCCTGAGGCCCAGTCTCGTTTGGGTATTGAGACCGTGGCAGTTGAGTTTCGTTCCATGGATATGCCCCGAACCTTTGGGGGTGAAATCGTGCCTGTGCCGGGGGAGTCGGTCACCGTGTCGGCCCCTCTGTCCGGTGTGTTGTTGAGTCTTGCAGGCGCCAATGGGTTGATGCCGGGACAGGGAGTCACGCCAGGCCAGCCCCTGCATCGCCTGCTGCTGTCACTGCCTCAAAAGGATCTGTTGACCGTACAGCAGGAGGTGTCCGCTCAACAGGTTGAACTGGATCTGGCCCAGGAAACGGTGACAAGGGCACGACAGTTGCTCCAGGACAAAGTGGGCTCTGTGAGACAGTTGAACGAGGCTCAGGCCCGATTGGCCACAGCCTCAGCGGCCTTAACCGCTGCCCAAACGCAACTGAAGCTGCTGCAGAATGGCGACATAGACTTTGCAGCAGACGGACTGGCCAGTCTGAATCTCAAGTCGCCTATTGCAGGTGTGATTCAGCAGGTGTTTGTGGCACCCGGACAGACCGTGACATCAGGACAGTCTCTTGTGAGCATCTCTGGCCTGAACCCGGTCTGGGTAAAAGTTCCCGTGTATGTGGGAGAATTGGCCCGTGTGGAGTCCGACAACTCTGCTCGGGTTCACCGCTTGTCTGACTGGGCAGGCACCGAGTACCAGGAGGCCCGGCCCGTGTCCCTGCCGGTCGGGGCCAATCCTGAAACTGCCACCGTGGACCTGTTTTATGAACTGGACAATGCAGCGCAAGTCTATCGCATCGGCCAGAAGGTGGCTGTCACCCTGACTCGGACAGCCCGTCAACAGGCACTTGTGGTACCGTATGCATCCATTCTGTATGACATGTACGGCAGCGCCTGGATCTATATCCAGACAGACCCACAGGTGTACAGACGGGAGCGTGTTCAGTTGCAGTACGTGCTGGAGGATCAGGCGGTCCTGTCCAGAGGACCCGGTGTGGGCACCAAGGTGGTCAGTGCAGGTGCTGCCGAATTATTTGGCACTGAGTTTGGAGTGGGCAAATAATGATGCGATGGCTGGTATCAACGTCACTGCGACTTCGCGTGGTGGTGGTTGCCTTGATGGGTGTGGGCCTTGTGGTTGGGACTCAGATCGTGCGCGATACGCCCATGGATGTGTTCCCGGAATTTGCACCGCCTTATGTGGAGATACAGACCGAAGTGCCTGGCCTGTCCACTGCGGAAGTCGAGGCCCTGGTGACAGTGCCCATTGAAAACGCCCTGAATGGCACGCCCTGGGTCAAGACCAGTCGATCCAAATCTGTGATGGGCCTGTCTTCTGTGGTCCTGTTTTTTGATGCAGGCATTGATCTCCAGAGTGCACGCCAGATGGTCCAGGAACGACTTGGCCAATTGGTGGCGGCCCTGCCCAGTGTGGCCAAGGCACCGGTCATGCTTCAGCCCTTGTCTTCCACCAGCCGCGCCCTGAAGATCGGCATTTCCTCGGACAAGCTCTCCCAAATGGAGATGACGACCCTGGCAAAGTGGACCATTCGCCCCAGACTCATGTCCGTGTCTGGCGTGGCCAATGTGGCCATCTGGGGAGAACGGAATCGTCAGTTGCAGGTGCTGGTCGATCCGGATCGTCTGAATGCCCATTCGGTCAGTCTCGATGACGTCAAGGCTGCGGCCCGGGATGCCGTGGAACTGGCAGGCGGCGGGTATCTGGATACGCCCAACCAGCGTCTGGCAGTCTCGCACGTGTCACCCATTCGGACCGCAGAGGACCTCGCTCGAACAGTCGTGGCCTTTCGCCATGGCGCGGCCCTGCGCCTGGGGGATGTGGCAGAGGTGGTGGAAGGTTTTCCCTCGCCCATTGGCGATGCCATTATCAATGACAAGCCGGGCCTCCTGTTGATTGTGGAAAAACACCCCTGGGCCAATACCCTGGAGGTCACCCGGGATGTCGAGACCGCCCTGGATGCACTGCGTCCCGGCCTCAAGGATATTGAGATGGACTCGACCATCTTTCGGCCTGCGGGGTTTATAGAAAAGTCCATAGAGAATCTGAACCAGGCCCTGCTGATCGGCTGTATCCTGGTCCTGATTGTCCTGGCCTTCTTCCTCTATGACTGGCGTACTGCCGTGATCAGTGCCCTGGCCATTCCGTGTTCGCTCATTATTGCGGCCCTGGCCCTGCATTATCGAGGCGGCACACTCAACACCATGATCCTGGCCGGTCTGGTGATTGCCATCGGCGAAGTGGTGGATGATGCGATTGTGGACGTGGAAAATATCATACGCCGCTTGAGACTCAATCGCCTGGCAGAGAACCCCAAGTCGGCGTTTTCCGTGGTACTGGAAGCCTCCATTGAAGTCCGGAGTGCGGTCCTGTACGGCAGCCTGATCGTGGTGCTGGTCTTATTGCCGGTGTTTTTCCTGCCAGGCCTGAGCGGGGCATTCTTCAGGCCCCTGGCCCTGTCCTACATCCTGGCCATCCTGGCATCTCTGCTGGTGGCCCTGACCCTCACGCCGGCCCTGTGCCTCATCATGCTGCCCAAGGCGTCTCTGCGGCAAAAGGAGTCGCCCCTGGTGCACTGGCTCAAACGGGGCTACGGTGCTATGCTGCCGGGATTGATCCAGAGACCCGGCTGGGCCGTGACCGTGATTTTGGGCCTGCTGATTGGCTCAGCCATTCTGCTGCCCCTCCTGGGTGAAGAGTTTCTGCCCAATTTCAAAGAGTATGATTTCCTGATGCACTTCGTGGAAAAACCGGGCACGTCAGTCGAGGCCATGGATCGCATCACCATCCGGGCCAGCAAGGAGCTCCGGTCCATTGACGGGGTCAAAAATTTTGGATCGCATATTGGTCGTGCTGAAGTGGCAGATGAAGTTGTGGGTACGAACTTTACCGAACTCTGGATCAGCGTGGATCCTGACGTGGACTACGATGCCACTGTGACCAAGATCAAAGAGGCCGTGGAGGGATACCCTGGACTCTACAGAGACGTGCTGACCTATCTTCGCGAACGCATCAAAGAAGTGCTCACAGGCACCAGCGCCACTGTGGTACTTCGCCTCTATGGCCCGGATCTGGCCGTACTGCAGAGCAAGGCCAAGGAAATCAGCGGGGCCCTGGATGCCATTGAGGGGATCGTGGATCTCCACGTGCAGGCCCAGACCCAGGTGCCGCAGGTGGAGGTGACATTCCGACCCGAGTCTGCCGCACAATTCGGCCTGGCCCCGGGTGACGTTCGACGCGCTGCCACGACCCTGATCAAGGGCACCAAGGTGGGAGAGATCTATGAAGCACAAAAGATCTTCGACGTGGTCGTGTGGGGCGTGCGAAAGGTACGTCACGATGTGGCCGCCCTCCAGAGCCTGCTCATAGACACGCCCCAGGGCAGCCAGGTGCCGTTGGGGGACGTGGCTGATGTGATGTGTGCGCCCACGCCCAACCAGATCACCCGAGAATCCAATTCACGCTACATTGATGTGTCCTGCAACGTGGCTGGCCGCGATCTCGGGGCTGTGGCCCGTGAGATTAAAAACAAAGTGGAAGCCATTGATTTCGGTACAGGGTATCACCCTGAGATACTCGGAGAATATGCAGAGCGTCAACAGTCCAGGAATCGGATGCTGGCCGTGTCGCTCATCTCTGTGCTCGGGATCTTTCTTATTGTGTATGTGGATTTCGCCTCCGTGCGGCTGGCCCTGCTGTTGATGCTGTGCCTGCCCATTGCACTGAGCGGCAGCCTCTTGAGTGCCATGGTCAGCGGCGGCGTCTTGTCACTCGGATCCATCGTGGGATTCGTGACTGTGCTGGGTATTGTGGCGCGCAACGGCATCATGCTGATCAGTCATTACCGATATCTGGAACTGGAAGAACACATGCCGTTCGACCTGGACCTGATTGTGCGCGGGGCCCTGGAACGTCTCTCTCCTATTCTCATGACGGCCCTGACCACGGCCCTGGCCCTGGTGCCCATCGTGATCGGCGGGCAGAAGCCCGGTCAGGAAATCGAGCACCCCATGGCCCTGGTGATTCTGGGCGGACTGGTGACTTCGACCCTTCTGAACCTTTTCATCATGCCCACCCTCTACTGGCGATATGCCAAACCAGCCGCACCCCGCGCCGCTGTGTAAAAGTCAGTCAGTCCATTGTTCGAGGATCTCTTGAATGAGGGCCTGATCCCTGTCCAGACTGTCGCCCTTGACTGTGAGATACCCGCCTATGATCATGCCGTTGGCACCGGCTTCAAAGCCCTTGATCTGATCCGCGCCGAGCACGGACTCGCGTCCGGCTGCCAGCTTGATGATCTTGTCTCTGAGGATCAGGCGGAACATGCACACGGTTCGAATCACGTCTTGCGCAGCAATGCGGGCCACGGATTCCAGGGGCGTACCCGGGATGGGCGTCAGGATGTTGATGGGTACGGAATCCACGTCCAGTTCCTTGAGCGTGTAGGCCATGTCCATGCGGTCGGCCCAGTCTTCACCCAGGCCGATGATCCCGCCGCTGCACACCTCAAGGCCCACAGCCTTGGCAGAACGCACTGTATTGAGACGCTCGTCATAGGGGTGTGTGGACACAATCTGGGAATAGAAACGTCTGGACGTCTCTATATTGTGGTGATACCGGGTCATGCCGGCCTGCTTGAGCAGGCCCAACTGATCCCGATCCAGGGCGCCCAAAGAACCGCACACGCCCAGTCCCACCTCTGAAACGATGCGCTGCGCAGCCTGTGCAATGGTCTCCACCTCCACCTGGGTCAGGCGATTGCCGCTGGTCACAATGCCGAATCGTGAGGCCCCGACATCAGCCGCTTCTTGGGCGGCCTGCACCATGTCGTCAGCACTCTTGAGGTCATACACGTCCACTGCAGCATGGTGCCTGGCAGACTGGGCACAGAATTTACAGTCTTCAGAGCATAACCCGCTCTTGGCATTGAGAATGCTGCACAACTGCAATTCCGAGCCAATATGGGCCTTCCGAACGGCATTGGCCTGGTCAATCAATTCCTGGATGGGCATGTGCACCCATTGATCGATCTGTTGTTCTAGTGTTTCCATAGATGATGTATGTTACCACCCGCCAGCCAAAACGTCCAGACCGCGAAAAGCGATCAACGCTTTTTAGGGCGCTCGTTTCACTCACTTTTGGCTATTGGGGCGTTTCACTTTTGGCCATTCGCGAAAAAAGAGCGGAGCGACTGCCCCAAAAGAGAGCATAGCTCTCGCCCGAATCGCGAAAAGTGAGCGAACAGCGAATGAGGGGCTGAGAGAAAAAACAGGAGCGAGAGAAGGCCTCCCGCCCCTGGACACGGTTAATTAGATTTGCACTCGAAGATCTATACAGTAATCACAACACTTTGGCTGACATGGCTAAAGTGTTTCGGAAAACCAGTATGTTCAGTCAACTGTGAACCGTGAACGGCGTTTTACAGCTTGTCAGAATGGCTTGCCAGATAATCAGCCACGCCTTTGGTGCTGGGCTTCATACCGTCGTCTCCCTTTTTCCAACCTGCAGGACAGACCTCGCCGTGTTCCTCTGTAAACTGCAGGGCATCGATCAGTCTCAGCATCTCGTCCACATTGCGTCCCAAAGGCAGATTGTTGACCACCTGGTGCTGGACAATCCCCTGCTTGTCAATCAGGAACGAGGCACGCATGGCCACACCTGCTGGATGGACAATGCCATAGGCCTGAGAAATCTCCCGCTTCACATCCGCCACCAAGGGGAACTGTACCTGGCCGATGCCGCCATTGGAGATATCCGTATTGCGCCAGGCAAAATGGGTAAACTGAGAGTCAATGGACACACCCACAACCTCCACGCCTCGCGACTTGAACTCGTTCATGCGTTTGTCATGGGCAATGATCTCAGACGGACACACAAACGTGAAATCCAGGGGATAGAAAAATAATACCACATACTTGCCCTTCAAACTGGACAGCGCAAAATCCTCCACAATCGAACCATTGGGCAAGACTGCCGCAGCAGTGAAATCCGGGGCTGGCTGGGTCACCAAAACACTCATAAAGTCTCCTTTCTGTGCACAAGTTCATGCACGGGTTATTCAAATACTGAAGTACCTAAAACTCAAAACATAACACCGCAGCCATCGGCTGCTCAAAATCCTAACAAACGCCCTCCCTGATACACGCCCAGCACCACGATGTAGGCCAACACCGTAAGTCCCACAAACTGGCCGATGGCCCAGCCCCAGGACCCAGTCTCCTGACGGGT
>JAIPFM010000233.1 GCA_021736645.1 Phycisphaerae bacterium
AGGTTTGACCGGGCTTGACATCTTCGGGCCTGTAGGCATCCTGGGGCAGGCAGGCCACCCAATCATCTTGAATCAGCAGCGGTCCGCCCCAGACCTCCCGCAACTTGACACCATCCACACGAATGACCGCCTGGCGAGACGTCTCGCCCGAATTGATGCTCATCGAAAACAGGCCGACTTCTTCGTCCGAAGCATACCACTCGATACCCGACACCGGATCCTCAACATAGAAGTGTTCGTAAATCCCCTGGCCTGTCACCCTGGAGGGCACCGTGTCAGTCTCGTCCAGCCGGTGATCCATGATGTTGCCGCTGGTGACGATCCCCACACTGTTGAACAGATCATCCTCAGTGCCCGGTTCGCCGTCCCCGCCCACAGGCTCGATGGCCAGTGCAATCCAGTCTGACCATGTCGCATCCTCTGCATCGTAGCCCGGGGTCACATTATCGTGGAAAAAGACGCCAATCTGCACCGCCCCGAGGGTTGGGTGCTGTGTGGTGAACACGAAGTATTGGCCGGGCTTGAGGTCTTCGGGCCGATATGGTTCACTGGGGATGCAGGCCACAAAATCCTCTTGAATATCCAGCGGTCCGCCCCAGACCTCACGCAGCGCCACGCCATCCATATGAATGACAGCCTGGGGGGAGCTCCCATCCGGATCGATGCGGATCGAAAACAGGCCGACCTCCTCGTCCGAAGGATACCACTCGACACCAGTCTCCGGATCCTCAACATAGAAGTGTTCGTAAATACCCTGGCCTGTCACCTTGGAGGGCACAGTGCCATTCCCTAGCTGAAGAGGAACAACCGTGTCACCTGGATTCAAGGGGGCACCCCCTGGATCCCCATTGGCTGATGCGCTAGCCATCATGATGAGGGCGGCCACACAAAGTAAGACCTGTTCAATTCGACGATTCCTGTACCAGACCATGTTCTTTCTCCTTTGTTAAAAACCATTGAATCCATGAATTTTCCGACTGCGGTAGTCAACGTTTTCTGTATATATTTCCAGCAAGGATCTTGAGAGGTTGCGCAGATTCTCAAGACAACGTTAATATTTTCGCAGCGTCTGTGAAATAAACTCTTGCCGTTGGCTGAGTTTCTATCTGAGTCTCTTTTAAGAAAAATCTTTGACAGCATTAAATGAGTGAAACAGACGCCCTGATTCGTCAGGCTGTCAATTAATCCGTTAAGAAATGTCCATCCTGCAGGGATAATTTAAAAAAATATAGATTTCTAGACAGGCATAATTCGAAAAAAATTGAGCCTTGCCTGTGGGGCGAGCATGACAGTATAATGCAGGGCAATCAATCCCGGACGGGAGATTGACTTATTATTTGGGAGAGCTCAAGATCATGGGTTATCAAGATCGAACAGACATCGGCGGTGTTCGAGAGGCCTTTCTGACCACCCACTGGTCCATGATCCAGGGCGTCAAGGCACAGCAGGACGATGATCAGGCCCTGATCGGTCTTCTTTTGGAACGCTACTGGAAGCCGGTCTACTGCTGTATTCGCCGCAAGGGCTATACCAATGAGTCGGCCAAGGACCTGACCCAGGGCTTTTTCCACGAGGTGGTACTCAACCGAAAACTCGTGGAGCGTGCAGACCCCTCAAAGGGGCGGTTTCGATCCTTTCTGCTCCATGCCCTGAATCAATATCTCATGGACGACCATCGCAAAGAGACCGCGCAGAAACGTATTCCCAAGTCCAAGCTTGTCTCTTTGGATATGACTGATCCGCCGTCACTGGCGCAGGCCGTGACTGAACTTGATGATGAGCAATGCTTTAATCATGCCTGGAAGGCGGATCTGCTGGACCGGGTTCTGGCCGAGTTGAAGGCATGGTACGCGAGCCAGGGTATGGACACGCACTGGTGCCTGTTCCGAGACCGGTTGATCCAGCCGAGCCTGGAGGAGACTGAGGCCCCGTCTCTGGCCAGTCTGTGTTCGCAGTACGGCATAGACACTGAGACCCGGGCATCCAATATGCTCGGGACTGTCAAGCGGCGTTTTCAGACTGTGTTGAAAGAACACATCCGTCAGACGGTCCTGTCGGGTGAGATGGCTGAAGAAGAATTGAATGAAATGTTCGGCAGACTTTAGCTGTGTTATAGCAGGGATCAGGGATCAGGGGTCAGGGGTCTAATTTTTTTTCGGCCACTGTGACATGTTCAGGTTATTTTTTAAACCTGGGCAGGGATGAGTTTTTTTTACGGATAGAGTGTTGATCGTTGTCTGATGTTTCTCTAACTTAATGATATGAAGGTTCAATGAAAGAGCATGGCTCACCATTTGGTGCGACACCTGAAGGATTGAATCGCCTGTTCTCCAGGGTGATGGAGGGTTTGGAGCCTGAGGAGGCCTCCCAGGCGACCGTGTCCATGGATGCCTGGACAGAACGGCCTGGCGGACAGATCGGCCATTATGAACTCATCAGTGTGCTGGGTGAGGGCGGCATGGGTATCGTGTATCTGGCAGAGCAGCGCCAGCCGATCAGGCGTCGCGTAGCCCTGAAGGTCATCAAGCCGGGCATGGACACTGCGCAGGTCATTGCCCGATTCGAGGCGGAGCGCCAGGCCCTGGCTCTGCTGGATCATCCCAGTATTGCCCGAGTCTTTGAAGCGGGTACCACGGGACGGGGTAGGCCCTATTTTGTCATGGAACACGTGACAGGCCTGCCTGTCACGCGCTACTGTGATGAAGAGACATTGACTATGGCAGAGCGTCTGATCCTGTTCAGTCAGATCTGTGAGGCCGTGCAGCACGCGCATCACAAGGGTATCATCCACCGCGATCTCAAGCCGTCGAATATCCTGGTCTCCCTGCAGGACGGGCACGCCTTGCCCAAGATCATCGACTTCGGCATTGCCAAGGCCGTGACACAATCCCTGACGGATCGCACACTCTACACGGAAGAGGGGCAGTTCGTGGGCACGCCGGAGTACATGAGCCCAGAACAGGCCGAACCCACGGCCCGGGGTGTGGACACACGCACAGATGTCTATTCCCTGGGTGTGGTCCTGTACGAGTTACTCACCGGCCTGCTGCCCTTTGATACAGGGTCCTTGCGTCAAGGCACCCCGGAACAGATCCGTCGCATCATCAGAGAAACTGATCCACCCCGTCCAAGCACTCGGGTCAGAGAAGTACAGGCCATCAACAAATCCGCCCCCCTGGGACGTCCTGCGGACGCCATTAAAAATCAAAAATCAAAAATTGAAAATGAGTTGGACTGGATCACCCTCAAGGCCATGGACAAGGATCCGAACCGGCGGTATGACACGCCGCGTGCGCTGGCAGAGGACATTCAGCGTCACCTCAGACACGAGCCCGTGGCCGCCGGACCGCCCAGCACGCTGTACCGCATGCGCAAGTACGTGCGACGCAATCAAGCACTGGTCACGGGCCTGGCGGCGGTCCTGGTCGCGGTTTTGGCCGGCATGGTCGGCATCGTGGTCTTTGCCGTGAAGGCAGAGCGTCAGGCCAGTACAGTCCAGGCCGTGGTGGATTTTCTCGATCAGGACCTTCTCGGCGCAGTGGCCCTCAACCAAAGCATGGGGCAGCAGGTGACGGTTCGTTCGATCCTCGATACAGCGGCCGGCCGACTGGAGGGCCGGTTCGCAGACAGGCCGTTGGTTCAGGCCATCATCCGTCAGACGCTGGGTACCACCTACGTGGAACTGGGCGACTACAAGCAGGCCGAGCCGCTTTTGAGGCGTGCCTATGATCTGCGCCGTGCACAGCTCGGGGACGAGGATCCGCTGACTCTGACCTCGATGAGCTGGCTGGGGCGGCTTTATCTGCTGCAGGCCCGATACCGTGAGGCGCAACCCCTGCTCGACCAGGCCCTGGCGTCCAGACGCCGCCTTCTGGGACCCGATCATGCAGATACCCTGGTAAACAGCCTCTGGCTCGGCGTACTCTATACGGAGTTGGCCACATCCGACACCCAGGCGCAAGCGGAGACGCTGCTCAGAACCACGTTGGACTCAGGCGCCCGGGTGTTCGGCGAAGAAAGCCCGATCATTTTGGAGGCCATGGGCAGTCTTGCCCATCTGTACGGTGTCGTCGGGTGGCAGTATGCAAAGGCGGCTCCTCTGTGCTTCGAAGGCCTGGAGACTGCCCGGAGGGTGCTGGGAGAGGAGCACAGGGTGACCGCGCAGCTCATGGGGGTGGCGGCGTGGCTTGAAATCTTGCGCGGCCAGTTCAACCAGGCCCTGCGGTATGCGGAGACCGTGCTGACATTGAACCAACGGGTCCTGGGCCCGGACCACCCGCATACGCTTTCAGCCAGGGGCATGCTTGGATTCGTTTACGCCTCGAAGATGGACTGCGAGAAAGCGGAGCCCCTGCTGACGGAGGCGACGCAACGTCTGGGTCGTGTACTTGGCCAAGGACACCAGACCACGATCTTCTATACACAGCAACTGGCCCTGGTCCATATGCGTCAGGGCCATTACCAGGAGGCAGAGGACCTGCTTGCCAAGGTGATTGAGAATGGACGGCAGTTCCTGGGAAGCAACCATCCGCTCGTGGTCTACAGCAGGCTGTTCATGATGAAGCTGTACGCCATGCAGGAACGCAGCGACGATCTCAGACAATGGTGTGCCCAAGAAATTGAGAAGACCGATGGAACACCCGGCCAGGACGACGAAACGGTGGGGTTGGTTCTCTGCTGGCTGTCCTATCTGCAGGCAACCTATCCCTCGACGGCCATACGCGACGGCGACGAGGCCATACGCAATGCCTCAAGGGTCTGTGACTTGACGCCCCAGTCCAGTGACGCTCGCTACATTCTTGCGGCAGCCTACGCAGAAGCCGGGGATTTCGCCAGCGCCGTCAGAGAACAGAAGAAGGCGATTGAGTATGGCCGTTCAACGCCCCCCAGTTTCGGCTCTGTCAAGACGATGGAGTACATGCTGCAGCGCTACGAGTCGCGACACCCCCTTCGTGACAGTTTCCTGACGAACGGCCCCAGAACGAAGATCGATCAGGGACAATACGAGGCCGCGGAGCAGGAACTCACAACCTCGCTGACCATGGCCAAGCAATACCTCGGTGACACGCACCCGGAAACTCGCGGCTGTATCCTGGCCTTGATCGAACTGTACGAAGCCTGGGGAAAACCGCAGGAAGCAGAGACATGGCGAATCCTGCTGCCGGAGGAAAACTGATGAGGCGAGCCTCTTCGGTCATGCATGTGCTGAGTGAGGAGGTCAAGGTCTGATATGGTGGCAATGTTCTGGAGTGACCGTTTCATTTCTCCCTTGAGTTGTGCCCTTGAAAAAGGTTATAATCATGTCTGTCAGTTTGCAGTCCAGACAGGGCGAACCGTCGACTGAGGATCAGAAAGACACCTGAGCTTTTAAGGTGACGTGATCTGTCAGAAAGCAGGAGGTGTGCTCCCATGCGGAAGGAAGACGGGGAATCTTTGAGAAAGACCATCCTGTGACAGCAAGACCTCGCACTTTTGAGAGTGAGTCTGCCGAGATCAGGTGAAAAGGTGGGTTATGAAAAAAAATACAGTGTCGTTCGCCTTGCATTTCCTTGCGATTCTGCTTCTGTGTACGCCAACCCTCGATGCCCAGACCATCACCGGAGTCTCAGACGAACGTGAATACCGCGGACAGGTGACGTTCACGGTTGTCGAAAGCGTAGAGTTTGAAACCACGGCCACGCTGAATGGGAAGCCGGTACCGGTCGGCACGCCCTACACGGTGACCCGAATGGATTTCTATGAACTGGTCGTCCTGCAGACCCCGGACGGTGGGGGCACCACGACTGGAAAAACGATTCACTTTATTGTCGTTTCTGAAGACCGGGGCACGCCGGAGCGGGGACTGATCGAATGGACCCCTTACCCCCTGATTCCATCCACCTCCGCTGAATTTGCCGGCGCCCACCTGGATTTGATCGTGCCCCAAGATTACCCCCAGGATCTGGAAATCCCCGTGGTGGCCTGGGTGCGGGATGCGCAGGGTCGTGAAATTCGCGGCAATGGCACCATCACGGCGCAGGGATTTGACAAGACACCGATCCGTATCCTACGCGGTGTGGGTTCCGGTTTCCTGTCGCCGGCCACTGGGGAAGGTGCCCTGGCCTATGAGGCGCGTCTCCACGACCTGGCCAGTGACAAGGTCGTGAATATTGACAGCCACACCACGTGGACAACGGTGTCCGGCACACTGACCGGTGCCAACACGTGGCCTGCCAATGCACGCGTACACATCGACGCAGACCTGACCATCCCTGCAGGCTCAAGCCTGACCATTGAGGAGGGGGCCATAATAAAACTTGATCCCAAGGTCAACATCATCAATAGCGGCGAGGTGGCCATCCATGGCACACTGACCCGGCCTGTGGTCATGACCGCGTCGCATCACGTGTCACCTGAGGTGCACACATATGCATGGGGTGGGTTCGTGATCAAGGGCGATGGTGCTTCACTTGCGGCCCATGGTACCATTTTCGTGGGCGGCGGGGGCGCGACAAACTGGAATTTTTCTCCGGGCAACAGCCACCGCTCCGAGCAGGCCGTGTTGCTGGCCCACGACGGCGCAACAGTCAGCCTGGTTCACAGCGCGATCCTCAACACAGCAGGCCAGGTGGGCAACGGCTACCATGCGGATGTCACGTTCCAGCACACCCTGGTGCAGAGGGCGATCACGGCAGGGGAGTATGTGGGCGGGACCATTATCCTGGATCACGCTGCGTTCATCGAATTTCCGGAAGACAACGGCCAGGTCAATCGGGCCATTGCAGATGCAGACTATGATGCGATCTACTTTACCACAGGCACGCATATCCTGAAGAACAGCCTGATCGGATTTTGTAAGGATGATGCCATTGACTCCGGTTCCGGAGGCAGCGGTACCGTGGAGATGAGTCACTGTTGGCTGGAGGCCGCGCTCCATGAGGCCATGGCCTGGTCAGGCGGCGGGCGCGTGACAGAAACCTCTGACACTGTGGTCATAAACAACGGCCAGGGATTTGAGTGCGGCTACAGTTCGGGGGCCAACAGCCCGCTGTGTTACGGTGAACACATGCTGTTGACGGGTAATGCCGTGGGTGCGCGGTTCGGGGACAACTATGACTGGACCTACAACGGTGACATGACGATCACCGATTCCTTGATCCTGAACAATTACCGCGACATCTGGGGCTACAACTGGGATGACTGGACCTATCGCGCAGCGCAGATGGACATTCATGACAACTGGGTCACCCAGCTCAATGACTATCATCCGGACAACCTGCTGTGGAATCCTGAACTTGACGCCGCACGGCTTGTGCCGTTCATGAGCACAGCACCGGACGCGTCGGTCGGTCTCGGCATCGCCACGTGGGAAAATCAGACCTCCATGGACAGACTCGGCGAGGGGGTACCGGTGCGTCTGAGCACCTTCACCCCGAACAGGGTATCTTGCGCCTATCAGGTTCAGGATGCCTCGGACGAAATCCTGGCAGAGGGCACCCTGATTTTCGAACCCGGCGAAACACTCAAGATCATTCCCACAGACTCGATCGATGTCACTGACAGGGACCTCATCAAGGTCAGCCTCATGGATCCGAACCATGCCGAGCTGACCGGGGCCGTCACACATAACTTTGCGGGTGATCTCAAAACAGACACCGTCCTCCTGCCCCGTTATTCGATGTGGGCCTATCACAACCTGGGGCAGGATCTGGGCACGGCCTGGAGAGATCCTTCGTATGACGACAGCACGTGGCCTGTCGGGCCAGGGGACCTGGGCAACGGCGATGGCGGGGAAGCTACAGTCATCGACATCGGCCCCGGCAGTTTGCGATATCCTACGGTCTATTTTCGATCGAGCTTCACCGTGGAAGACCCGTCTGAGTTTTCCATGTTGGAACTGGCTGTACGACGTGACGACGGGGTCGTCGTGTACATCAACGGCATTGAAGTATTCAGAGACAATATGCCGGCCGGGGACGTGACCTACAGCATGTTCTCTCGAGGCAATGCAGGCTCGGAAACCAACTATTACACAGGCACCCACGATGCCTCTGCGCTGGTGTCAGGCCTCAACGTCATTGCCGTGGAGGTTCACCAGGACGACGATC
>JAIPFM010000234.1 GCA_021736645.1 Phycisphaerae bacterium
GGGGGAGGCGTCTTCTTTGGGCATCCCACTAGAAACACACTACTGAAACACACCAGGATCGCAATGGCTGTCACGTTTTTCATATAATCTACTCCTGTCATACTACAAAGTATATATTTTACATGAATCTAAAGACGTAAGACTGTCTACGCGTTGCCATGCAATTCTGTTCATATCCATTAAGATCAGATGCCGTCCTTGAAGATGGGAACGGCTTCCATCTCTATTGTGCGCCACAAGGTAGGCTACAGGACCACGTCTTCCTCATCCTCTTCATAGATCGATTTGACGCTGGTGAGGTCAATATCGTCCACGCGTTTTCGCATGAGTGCATAGATAATTGTGTTGGCAGAAAAGCAAAAACTCACGACATAGGCCACAAGCAGGCCAATGATGGTCAGGATGGAGATGTGGACCAGGATGGCACCGATCGATTCTGTCAGCAGCTGATTCTCCGGCAGGGTCAGGGTGTACAGACTTTCAAATCTGGGTTCCTGCCATAACCTCAGAAGCTTGGCATTATCATCCAGGAAACCCAATTCGAGAAAACGATACGCACTGAGCAACATGCCGAACACGAAGAAGCGGGTCATGGCATAGCTGATGGCCCCGTAGACCAGGGCCACCCCCGTGTAAAAACCAAGACGCCAGGGCCTGGAAAACACATATCGAAAGGAATTGTTCACGGCCAGAAAGCACTCTGAATTTTCAAAGGCGATGGTGGGAAACATGAGGTTCAATCCGCCCAGGGTCCCCAGGATGACGAGCATCATGAGCACCCCGGCCATCAGAATCAGCGGCATGCTCAGACCCACCAGGATCTCGCCGACATACTTGATATTGCCCAGCAGGCCCAGCACAAAGATGAATGAACCAAATCCTGCCACAATGGCGACAGGTGTCAGAGGCGCGCCGTAAAAGCTCGCAAATCGCTGAACACTGTAACGCAGGGATTCAACCAGACCGGGCCGTTCTTCCTGGGCGAATTCCAGGGCCACCATACGACAGATGGCCCCCCCTGTCACAGCACTGACGGCCAGTACAATGGCAAAGAATAACAGGCTGTACAACAGATGATATCGGAACGCCCACTCCACAGCCTTGAAGCCCTGGCCGAGGTTGTCGATCACCGCAAAGATACTCTCCACACCGAGATTCTTTAATGTGCCCAGGATGGCTTCAAAGCGGTCCACGCCGAATTTGACCAGTGTCAGGAACACGCCGGTGCGATAGCCCTGACCTTCATAGGTCTGCACGAAAACCTCATAGGCCGCTTTGCTCTGGACATACTGATCCAGCTCCGTGCGTCGGGCACTGTCTGTCACCACAGTTTCCGTGACATCCATAGCCAGACCGGCCAATGTCACCAACAGCACGCCAAGAAATGAGATCACCATTTTTCTGGGATGAATGGCCATGCGAAAGGCCCGGAAAATGTTGGGAAAGAGGAAGGCCTTGAAGAATTGAGATGGATCTCTACCTGCAGACACGTGGGTCCTTTCCTTGTTCAGATGCCTAGAACTCGTTTAATCGGGAACTAAAAGCCCTGATCACTGATCTCCGGATCGGACGCATCCGCGCTGGATTGAATGACATATCGAGCGTCAAACCATCTCCCCAGATCAATGAGTTTGCAGCGTTCAGAGCAAAAGGGATAGTACTGTGAACGCGTGCCGTCAACGGGCTCTGATGTGTCTTGCTTGTGACACTCAGGACATTGTTGCATGCAAGGCTCCTTAGCTTCTCTTTTCAAGCTCTCGCGCGTAGTCGATGCAGTATCGGGTCCAGGGTTGCGCCTTGAGCCTGGCCATGGAAATTCTGGCTTCGGTCCCCAAACAGATACCGTACGTCTTATCCTGGATACGAGCCAGGGCTTCGTCAATTTCAACGAGCAATCTACGCTCGCTGTCCATCAAATCCAGGGCAAATTCCTGCTCGTAATTGTCCGTGCCCAAGTCTGCCATATGCACAGGCATCATAGACAAATCACCGGACGCATCCTGTCGATTTTTCTTTAATGCATTGTCTCCAATTTCTGTGACATTTCTGAGCAACTCTCGACGTTTAATGAGTAGCAGTTCCCGAAAGGATTCCAATTCCTGGGCAGAGAGACAACCCTCAGAGCCTGTGCCAGTCTTTAGTTTGTTAGTCTGTGCTCTCTTTTTACCAGCCACCTTGTGCCTGCCTTTCTAAAACCCTTAATATAATCTCAAATAAAATTAATCCTATATTATAGCAATAAAGTCCCCCTGTGTATAGCCATCATACTGTTGGGCTCTATTTTAAATCGACTCGAACCAGGAAATTTGCGGCCCAAAAACCCCGCAAATTTCACCTAACTTCTTTATTTTAACTTACTTAGAGTGAATACTCCGGCATGGTTCCATGGAGATTTTTGTCAAGACCTGATGGAGAATGACGCTAACGACATTGGCCAATGGGGGCAATAAAGGTGTGTTCGTTGTGGGTCAATCTCATGACACGCACACCAAACACCGCTTCGATGCGGTCACAGGTGAGTACGTCCTGGGGGGGGCCAATGACGCTCTTCTGGTCATACCCAGGGCTCAGCAGCAGGACCTGATCGCAGTACTGCATGGCCATGTTGATGTCATGGGTGATGGTGATAATCGTCTTGCCCTGATCCACCTGAATTGACTTGAGAAGATCATAGACCGCAATCTGATGTTTGAGATCCAGATGATTGGTGGGCTCATCCAGAATCAAGACATCCGTATCCTGCGCCAGGGCCCGGGCGATAAACACGCGCTGACATTCACCGCCGCTGAGACTGTTGATGGATCGATGAGCCAGGTGATCCGTTTCAGTCAGACACAATGCCTCATGGACCCTGTCCCGATCTACGGTCGACTCAAATCCCCGCCAGTCGAGATGGGCGGTCCTGGCCATGAGCACGGTTTCCTCCACAGTAAAGCCGAAGGACATATCAGTATGCTGACGCACCAGCGCCAGTCTGCGGGCCAGAGAGGCAGGCGACATACCATGCACGCTCTGTCCCTCCAGAAGAATCTTCCCCTCGCTCGGATTCAATGTCCCACTGAGCAGATGGATCAAGGTGGTCTTGCCCACACCATTGGGCCCAGCCACACCCGTGAAGGTCCCTGCCGCCAGAGAAAAACTCAACTGATCGATCAGCACGCCCTGGCCTTTGTAGGCAAATGACAGGGTCTGAATATCCCACTGCGGTCCCATCAGGGTCGCCCTCCCAAACAACGGTTGTGACGAATCAGCAAGACGATAAAAATCGGCCCGCCCACCAGCGCAGTCACCACCCCCACCGGCAACTGGGCCGGGGCCACGACCACGCGTGACACCGTATCGGCCAGCACCAGAAAGGTCCCTCCCACCAGGGCTGACAGGGGAATCAGAAGCCTGTGATCCGGGCCCCAGATCAGGCGAATGGCGTGGGGGATAATCAGTCCCACGAACCCGATCAATCCGCTGAGGCTCACGGCACAGGCCGTGATCATGGCAGCCATGCCAAAGGCACACACACGCACTGCCGTGACATGAATGCCCAGGTTCCTGGCATCGGAATCACTGAGACTGATGGCATTGAGTTTCGGAGCCAGAAAAAACAATCCCACGGCACCGGCACACACCAGTCCCCCGCTGAACCACAGGACATCCCAGGTCTCTTCCGTCATGTTGCCCATGAGCCAGAACAGGGTGGTCTGGATCTGACTGCTGTTGGCAATGGACGTCAGGAACATGATCAGGGCAGAGAAAAAGGCATTGACCACCACACCGGCCAGGAGCAGGCCGGTGACATGATATTTGCCGGCCACGCGGCCAATGGACCACACCAGGGCCACGGTCCCCACCGCCCCGGCAAACGCAAACACGGCAATGGGAGACCGTCCCCACAGGGTCCACTGAATACCCAGCATCACGGCCACCATGGCACCCAGCCCTGCGCCGCTGGAGATGCCGAGGATGTAGGGATCGGCCAGGGGATTTCGCAGCAGCCCCTGAAACACGGCCCCGCTGCAGGCCAGCGCAGCGCCGACAATCACGGCCAGGATGACACGTGCCAGACGAATCTTGACGAAGATCTCATAATCAGGGTTGGGCTGACCCGGGGTCTGGTGAGCAAACACCGCCTTGAGAGACACGGTCTCAGTGCCCACCATGCAGCAGGCTGCCATGACGCTCACCATCAGGAGTGCAGCCGCCAGAACAAGACGCACTAATCTGCCGGGCGTTAAGAGGGGTCTCATGGGGCCACTCCAAACAGATCCGGATGGAGATGCTCGGCCGTGACTCTGACGCCCATGACAATACGCGGCCCCATGCGAGCCACGAGGTCATCATTCAGCACCACAATGCGTTGCGTCTGAACTGCCGGCAGATGATTATAGCGCTGCCAGTAGGCCCTGGCCTGCTTGAGTTGCTCATGGGGGTCCTGCTGCACCATCAACTGTTCAACAATGACCTCCGGCTGGCACGCCAGGACCTGCTCAGCCCCCACAGGCGGATATTGATGCAGGGTCGGACCGATGGCATTGAGCCCCCCGGCATTCTCTATGATCCAGTTGACAAAGGTCTTGCGTCCAGCCACGCGAAGGGGTTCGCGCTGAATGGACCAGAGCACCCTGGGACGCGGGGCAAGACGCACGGTGGCCTGCACTTCAGCCAGGTCCCGTTGAAGAGATTCGACCATCCCGGTCGCCTGAGCAGGCCGCCCTGTGATCTTGCCAATGGCCCCGATGGCCCCAAGCAGATCATTGAAGTCCTCAATATTGAAGGTCTCTACCGGCACGTGCATGCGCCTCAGGCGCCTGGCCAGGTCACGCTGCTGCTGAAATCCCAGGGCCAGGACAAGATCCGGTTGTTTACCGACAATGGCCTCCAGATTCAACTGCCAGAAACTCCCCACCTTGGGCTTGGATCGAACGGCCTCGGGAAACTCGCTGAATTGTGTCACGGCCACCACCTGATCGGTCAGGCCCAGGCCGCACACAATTTCCGTGAGATTGGGTGCCAGAGTAATGATGCGCTGAGGGGCGTGACTCTCTGAAGGCCCCGGCCCCTGTGTGGGTGAAAAGACGGCGGGGCCTGCTGCCCACCAGGTCACCACCAACAACATCAGGATCAACCAACGCATGAGAGCCTTTCCAGACTAAGTCCGATGAAACTGCTTTTCCAGCTCTGCCAGGGTGAACCGGATCGTGGTGGGACGTCCGTGCGGACATCGGAACGACGATTCCGCTTTTTGGCCATCTGCCAGCAATGCCACGATCTCCGAGTCACTGAGTCGGTGCCGGGCCTTGATCGCCGCCTTGCACGCCGCCATGCTGAGCACGGCATCCAGGAGTTGTCCGGGTTCACTGTCCTGATGCTCGGTCAATGTGTCAATCAGATCCATGACGAATTCCGGGATCGACGTCTTGCCCAGGAGTGTGGGAAACGACTGCACGGCAAAGCTCCGGGGGCCGAAAGGCACCACCTCAATGCCCAGTTTGTCCAGGATCTCTGCGTGCTGATCCAGTGCCGCACTCTGCGATTCCGTGAGTGCCAGGGGCTCCGGGATCAGGAGACGCTGTGACTCCAGAGGGGCCTGATCCGTGCGCGTCACCAGACGTTCATACAGAATCTTTTCGTGGAGTGCGTGCTGGTCAATGATCACGAAACCCTCGTCTGTCTCCACCAGGAGATAGCTGTCATGCACCTGCAAAAATGGGTGCGTGCGCACCGGCGTCTCAGACACACGATCCACCACAGCCTCCATGCGATCCAGATCCGCCTCCGATCCTCCCAACATGGGCTCGTCATAGGGCTGAAAGCCCTGGGATTTCCCAGTGCCTCTGGCATACGACAGGGACGCACTGCGCGGGACCTCGGCAGAGGGCCTGTGGGTCTTGAAAAACGTGGACATGGCCTCAGCCACCTGTGTGCGGCGATCTGACCCGCTGTGCATCCCCTGCGGAATATCATACACCGGTGTGTCCATGCCCTCGGGCAATTTCCCGGGCACGTTCATGTCCTGGGCCAGCAGGGTTTCGCGCAACACGCCCTGGACCTGCGAGTGCACCAGGTTGCTCTGGAAGAATCGAACCTCCACCTTGGTGGGATGCACATTCACATCATACGCCTCATACGGCAGTTCAATAAACACAAAGGCCACGGCATGGCGATTGGGATCGAGCAATCCCTGATAGGCCTGCTTGATGGCATGTGTAATGAGCTTATCCCGGATAAATCGTCCATTGAGAAACGCATACTGAAGTTTGTTGTTGGATCGTGACATCTCAGGGGCGCCCAGCAACGCATAAATGCTCAAGGTCTTTTCGCTGGCACGGGCCTCGATCAGACCGGTCTGGACCTGACTGGACAGGGCAGGAAAGAGCTTGCTGATCCGCGTATTCAGGGTCTCATTCGCGTCCAGACGATACAGTTCTTTCTTGTTGTGATGCAGTTCCAGATGCAGGTCGCGATGGGCCAGGGCAATGCGTGTAAACTGCTCGGTGATGTGGCCCAATTCCGTGGGACCGGTGCGCAAAAACTTCCGTCTGGCCGGAAGCTTGTAGAACAAATCGCGAATCTGGATGTGTGTGCCGTAGTCACCGCTGCAGGGTGACACAGGCTTGCGGTCCCCACAGTCGATCTCCACACAATTCGCCTGATCGGACTCCCGGACCCGCGTCACAGCACGCACCTGCGCCACAGAGGCGATACTGGCCAGGGCCTCCCCGCGAAAACCGAGTGTGGCAATGTGCTGCAGATCGTCGCTGGAGTGGATCTTGCTCGTGGCATGGGTTTCAAAGGCCTTTTCCAGATCTTCGGCATCCATACCGCAGCCATTGTCCTGCACAGAAATAAGCTGACGTCCACCGTCTTCCACATGCACGATCACGCGTGCGGCGCCGGAATCAATACTGTTTTCCATGAGTTCCTTGACCACACTGGCAGGTCGTTCAATGACCTCGCCTGCGGCAATCATGTTGATCATGTTGCGGTCAAGGCGTGCGATTCGCCCCATCAGTTCACTCCCTTTTCTTCACTCCGTTGTGATTCACCTGACTCAAACGATCAAGGTCTTGCCCGTCATGTCCTCAGGTTTCGGTATGCCCATCATGGCGAGCATGGTCGGGGCAATGTCTGCCAGGGTTCCGTCCTGACGCAGGGCCTTTCCCTGATATCGCGGGTCAAACAGGACCAGGGGCACGTCACCCACAGTATGGGCCGTGTAGGGATTGTCCGGGCTGCCGTCTGCCATTTTCTCTGAATTACCATGATCTGCCGTGACAATGGCCACACCGCCCATGGCCTGGAGCTTGTCCAGTATCCTGCCCACGCACTCATCCACCACTTCAGCGGCCTTGACTGCAGCTGCCAGGTCGCCAGTATGGCCCACCATATCCGGATTGGCAAAATTCACGATCATCACATCATACTTGTCAGACGCCAGGCGTTCGAGCACCACCTCCGTGACTTCATAGGCGCTCATCTCCGGTTTGAGGTCATAGGTCCTGACCTTGGGAGACGGCACGATCTGGCGATCTTCCCCCTTGAAGGGCTTCTCTGTATAGTCATTGAAGAAGAATGTCACATGGGCATACTTCTCCGTTTCTGCACATCTGAACTGCTTCAACCCCAGAGAGCTCAAATACTGCCCCAGGATGTTCTTCATTTTGGGGGGTTTCACAAAGGCCACTGGCGCCGGAATCGTGGTATCATACTCGGTCATGCACACATAATAGAGGTCCGGCTTGACAGGTCGCGCAAAGCCCTGAAACGCAGGATCCACGAACGCTCGGGTCAGTTCACGGGTTCTGTCCCCTCTGAAGTTAAAGAACACCACGCCGTCACCATCCTGAAGTGTGGCCACGGCCTGACCCTGGTCATTGACGATGCAGGCCGGCTCAATGAATTCGTCCGTAATCTTTTTGTCATAACTGTCCTGCATGACTTGAGAGGCGCTCTTGCCCCGCTCGCCCTTGCCGTGACGCAGGCAGTCAAACGCCTTTTCCACACGATCCCAGCGGCTGTCCCGGTCCATGGCATAGAATCGACCCATGATACTGGCGATCCTGCCAATGCCCAGTTCTGCGGCCTTGGCTTCAATCGCAGCCAGATACCCCTTGCCACTGGTGGGCGGTGAATCTCGGCCATCCATAAAGGCGTGGATGTACACCTCGTCCAGGCCATTGCGTTTGGCCAGTTCAAGCAGGCCATACAGGTGGAACAGCAGAGAATGCACGCCAATATCGCTGCACAGGCCCATGACATGCATTTTCCCCTGGTTTTTCTTGACCGAGGCGATCATCTTCAGGAATTCTTTGTTTTCAAAGAAAGAGCCGTCACGAATGGTGGCACTGAGACGCACAGATTCCTGGGGCACAACACGGCCGGCGCCAATATTCTGATGGCCCACTTCACTGTTGCCCATGGTGCCTTCGGGCAGGCCCACGTACTCGCCATAGGTATGGATAAGAGTGTGGGCATAGTCTGACATTAAACGGCTATCCACCGGTGTATTGGCACATTTGATGGCATTGGTGGCGTCTTCCCCTGGATTGGGATTAAACCCCCAGCCATCACGAATAATCAACATAAACGGTCTTTTCTTGAGCGCATCCGACATTGTTGCGTTACCTTTCTATTCAGTCGGCACAGACTCTAAATACTGTGCCAGAGATCATTTTCATGCAAAACAGGGCGCTAGTCTATTAGAAACGATATACCGTGTCAATTGTTTGAGGTGCGTGCCAGACGAACAGGCTTCCATGATGACACGTAATAGGGTATGATATGCAAAGTCATGGAAGCAAGGATTCTGCGTCTTAGTCGCGTGTTTATTTAGGGAGTCAGGCCATTGACAACGCAACCATTGATTACTGACCCGCTTGTCCAACTGAAAGACAATCTCAAACAGGTCATCTACGGCAAGGAAGAGTGCATAGACGTGCTCATCATAGCGCTCATTGCGGGCGGATCCGTACTCATTGACGATGTCCCGGGTGTGGGCAAGACCACCCTGGCCAAGAGCCTGGCCAAGAGCCTGGATGCCAAGTTCAGGCGGATCCAGTTCACCCCGGACCTGCTGCCTGCAGACATCCTGGGCTCCTCGATCTACAACCCGGTCCAGGGAGACTTTAAATTTGATCCGGGGCCCATCTTCTGCCATATCCTTCTGGCCGACGAAATCAACCGTGCCTCGCCGCGCACACAATCCGCGCTGCTGGAGGCCATGAACGAGAGTCAGGCCACCATCGAAGGCAAATGCTATCCCCTGGAGCAGCCTTTTATGGTCATGGCCACACAGAATCCTGTGGAGTACCACGGCACCTATCCCCTGCCGGAAGCCCAGATGGACCGCTTCCTCGTGCAGATTGACGTGGGTTACCCTGCCATGGACGTGGAAATTGATATACTCAAGTCGCACAAACGGGCGCATCCCATTACCACAATTTCGTCCGTGATGAGTGTGGACCAGATCAGATCCATTCAACAGGCCGTGAAGGAGGTGCACATGGATGAATCCCTGTTTGAGTATATCGTGGAAATTGTGCATGCCACGCGCCACGACAACCGGATCCAGCTCGGCATCAGCCCCAGAGGCAGTCTCATGTTGTCCAGGGCGGCCCAGGCCAGTGCCCATTACCGAAATCGAGATTTTGTCACACCGGATGACGTCCAATGGCTGATCCCTTATGTACTCCCGCATCGTATTTTACTGACATCCCGTGTGCGCTATGACGGCACTGGCAAGCGGGATGTGATTCAGGATATTGTCAGTCACATCAAAGTCCCAGTATGAAAGTCAGCCGGCTCCAATCCGTGAAGCGATTAAAGACCGCTGTGCGTCTGACAGCCAGTGGGAATGCCCTGGTCCTGTCCATGGGATTCGTGCTCCTGGCCTCGGTGATCATCCCGGCATTTGGTGTGTTGGCCTGTCTTTCAGCCATGCTGATCTGCTCGCTGATCTTCGGAGCCCTGTTTAAACCGAGGGTCTTGATCACCGCAAAACTGCCGGATCAAACCACGGTGGGATCTGACACCAAAATAGAGTATTCCATCCAAAACACCTCCCGATCGCACAGTTTCTGTCTCAGTCTCACCCTGACGGATCTGCCTGCAGGATGGCGATACGCAGGCCAGTCCCTGGTCGTTGCGCACCTCAAACCCATGGGCACACACACCCTTCATGTCACAGTCACACCGACGCGCAGAGGCCTGTTCACCCTGCCGTGCCCGGCGTGCTATTCGAGTTTTCCATTTCACCTGTTTGCGTTTAATGTGGCTCAAGGGCCGGCCTCATCGATCACGGTCCTGCCTGCCTATGACACCCTGCAGATTGACGCCCCCATGGAATCCATGACCCGTCAACAGGTGGGCGCGAGACACTCCCCCAGTCCCAGTCATTTGCCGGAGTATGCGGGCAACCGGCCGTTTCTGTCGGGCGATTCCCTGCGTCACATCGACTCCCGCGCCTGGGCCCGCCTGGCCGTGCCTGTGGTCAAGGAGTATCACAATGACATGCAGCGCCACTGCGCCGTGTGGCTCAGGGATCATCGCAAGACGCTGCCCCCCTCTCAGGACTGGGATTGTGACTTCGAAGCCATGGTCTCCTTGTGCGCTTCCGTGGCCTATTCACTGCGCCGCGATACTGTGGTGGACACTCTCATCCTCGGCTCAGAGAGTCACGACCTTCGCAGCATGAGTCCGGACATGCGTCTCCCCTGCATTCTGGAACTGCTGGCAGGCGTTGGGCCTGAATCACTGAAGGAAAAGGACGCCTACACTGTTGAATCCTGTTTGAATCGGGTGGCCTGTGTCTATGCCCTGTACCTGGGGGATCACGAGGCCATGGTCTCGACGGGGCAAGCGATAGAACACCGGGGTGTGGAACTCCACACCCTGCATGTGACCCAGACGCCTGACCTGGAGTCCTGGGCCACCACCCCGTACGAACATCATTTGGAGATTGATACAAACGCCATTCTGGCAAGGCAGATACACGTCTTATGAAACACCAGACAAACATCGCCGTCATCATGCTGATCAGCAGCTCGGTATTCTGTGCCCTAGTGCTGAAAGACGCGGCCTATCCGGCCATTCTTTGTGTGCTGGGACTTCTGGGCCTGCGCCGCAAGATCATTCTGGCCATTCAACCGGAACGCCGCGTGTTTTCTCTGCTGATTCTGTTGTTTCTCCTGGCCCTGTTCGGCATTCACTACTGGTTCTTTGTGTGGCCGTCACACGGACGCTTTGGGCCGGAAGCCAATATTGCCTGGCACACTGTCACTCGGTACTTCCTGGCGTCCATGGTGCTCATGCTGTTTTTGGGCCTGCCGGATGAGCTGCCCCTGTCTTTTGGCTTCTTCTATGTGGCCACCATTGTGAGTGCAGGTCAGGTCTTTTTGATGGACGACAAAATAGGGCTGTTTCGGTCCCTGGAAATGGGGAGTGTCATGCTGCTGCTGTTGTATTCCAGCATGGCCCTGGGATCACCCCTTCGACACCTGTTGGACAAAAAAGGATTCCCGTCCCGCACCCCCTTGTTTCTGGTTCTGGCCGCATTTTTGATCACCCTCAATGTGGGCTGGATGTTGGGGTCTGTGTTGTATGACCATCAAAATGCTATCATGTTCCTGAGCAACCTCTGGAAAAATCAGGCCACCCTCCTCGCGGAGCGTGAAGTGGAATCGCAGATCGGCTTCTCCAGAAGCGGTATACTCTCCACCCTCCAGAATCGAATCCAATCTGAAGATCAGGAAGCAGTCCTTCGTGTGACCTCAGACCATACACCAGGCTATTTGCGCGCCCAGACCTTTCCCACATACCGACGGGGTCAGTGGTCGTCTCAGTCCGGTCGGTGGGCCATTACAACAGACCAGACCCGCTGGGACATCTCTCTGGGCAATCGCGTTCGTGTGTACAATCTCCGTCGCCCCTCACAGACGCTGACCGCCTCCATGGTCATCAAACATGTCGCCGATCTGGAGGATACCACATTTCTGCCTGCCAATGTGTTCGAGTTGGCCATTTCCGATAGCTACCTGGTACGCGATGCAGACTTCATTGTATTTCGTTCCCTCATCTCGGCACAAACCCTGTATTCCGTGAAATACAGCCAAACCCTGGCCGGGGAGGTGCCCACGCCCGCGCAGCGAAATATACTCACCGGACTCAGAGGCACCCTGAGGGATCAACTCGAGACGCTGTCTGATTCGCTGTACCGGGACTGCGTCACCACCCAGGATAAAATCAACGCCACCCTCCGCTATTTCAATGAAAACTACACCTACTCCCTGGCCATGCCCCTTGCGCAGGACGGGGATCCGTTGATTCAATTCCTGCTGCAGGGCAACACAGGATACTGTGAGTATTTTGCCTCAGGTGCAGCCCTGCTGCTTCGCTGCGCCAACGTACCGACACGCTACGTCACAGGTTTCTATGTCACAGAAAAGGAAGGACACACGGCCAATACTTTTGTCGCACGCAATAAAGACGCGCATGCCTGGGTGGAGGCCTGGGATGACGAGCAACAGTGCTGGCGCATCGTTGAGGCCACAGTCCAGGATGCCCTGGATGACACACTGGCCAATGGCTCGGGCACTCTGAGTGGGCTGCAGCGTTTTGCATTTGTCCAACAGATCACGCAGGCCCTGTATCAGTATGGCGTGCTCGGCATCCTGGTCTGGATCTACAGTGACGCTGGATTTATCCTTCAGTTCTTTGTATCACTGGCCATTGCATTGGGGTTGGTCCTGGTCTTTAGAAAACTCTCCAGACAAAAACGACGCGCCGGTTCCATGCGTCACAGTCACCGCAGCGCCCAGTGGCACAAGCTTCACACATTACGGATGCGCCTTGACCGCGGCTTACAACGCAAAGGCCTGCAGCGACAGCCTCATGAAACCCTCCTGGCCTTTGCCCGCAACCTCACAGCCCCGGATCTCGGTCCCGGCACTGTGGCCGCCATTCAGACCTGGTGCACCCAATACAACCAGCTCCGCTACAGCAGGGAGATCCCCTCTCTGCAGCTTGAGCAATTGACGCACTCGTTGAGGGAACTGCTTAGAGATCTGAGCCGTCGTAGAAGACAAGAAGAGAAGAGGGTAAGAAGGTAGGACAATGTTACTCCAGATGGACGACATTGTTTTTTCTGTCGGCTTCGGGCCCGACCTTTTTGATGACATTGTAGAGGCGACGACAATGGCGGATCTTTTCGAAGACAAACACAGGATCAGATTCATCCTTGGCCGTGACTTTCACAGAGCCAATGCCCAGCAGACAATCCAGCAGGCTTCGCCTGAGACTCAAATCCACGACCCTGAACATATCGATGTTGTCGACTTTCCGATTCAAAATGCCCCTTGACCACTCGATACGGTCCTGGGTCACTTCATAGGAGATACTCTTCAGGGAGGCTGCCTTGCACAGCAGGACCAGCAGTACAAACACGCCAGACCCCAGCGCTGCATAGTCAAGGGACCGGAGGATGGTCTCAAGTTGAATCGCAGTCACCTTCACGTCGGGAATCCTGAGAATCAGCCTTTCGATCGGGTAGACCAGGATAAAAATACACCCTGCCAGGATCAATCCTGTCCAGATGATGAGCGACAGCAGAGTCAGCAAGCTGGGACGTGCCCGAAACAAGACGTCATCCTCTTCCTCCTGATCCTCTTCATCCTCCTCTTCCTCCAGGTCCGACTGGTCCAGAGGTTCGCCGTACGCATCGTATTCCTCCTGGTCTTCCTCATCCCAGTCATTCACATCGGATTTAGAGTGTTTCCGGTCACCATACAGGAATTCGCCGCAAAAACGGCACTTGATGGCCTCAAAACGAATCGTTTCCGCACAAAACGAACAGGATTTGGTGCGCCGTTTGGCCAGCGGACCCTGCCGCTCCACCTCTTGTACACCCTGACTGTCAAATGTATATCGTCCCATGCCCATATTATCGGCTTAATTTCATTGAAAAGCCCAGCAAAAACGCCTGAATATTGGCGCATCATGCAGAGGGTACCTCACAAAGAAGCCCGCAAGGTGAAATGACGAGACAGGACAGGATGCCAGTGTTTCTTTGAGATTTAGAAAAAAAGACAAAACCCATATCACTTTTTCTTACGATGGGTTAATATGGTATGTATTCTCTTATGATCTTTCTGCGCCGCATTGTGCGTTGGCGCAGGCAAGATCCAAGTCGTGCGTATCGTGATGTGATCATTCTTATTTGGAGGAATTCTATCATGTGTAAGCCATTCAAGTCTCTGATTTTGATGCTGTTGCTTGGTTCTGTCCTGACGACTACAGCCATCGCTGCTGATCCAAGTCTTGTGTTGTACTATATGTTTGACGAGGGGTCCGGGACCATGGCTTCTGACTCAAGCGGCAATGGCAATGATGGCACCGTGAACGGCAATGCATTGTGGGTGGCCGGGTACAAGGGTGGTGCTCTGGAGTTTGATGGCGTGGCTGCCTATGTGGAGGTTGCGCGTCCGATCCAGGATGACTTCACCATGATGGCCTGGATCAAGACCGGCACAGCCGGAGCCGCAGGAACCCAGGCCTACCAGGGTACCGGACTGCTCTGGTCTGACGTTGGGGGGGCTGCCAATGATTTCGTGGTGGCCGTACTGGGTACCAAGCTCTCGTTCTTCTGTGGAAATCCCGATTTGTCCGTGAACTCCAACGGCGACATTGTCACCAGCGAATGGGTCCACATTGCCGTGGTGCGAGACACGGGCAGCCAAACCATCAGCGTGTTCATTGACGGCCTGCTCGACAACAGTATCAGTCATTCCAACACAAATCCATTGAATGCCCAACCTGTACTGGCCATCGGTGCCAACACCCTCGACAACCGATATTACACAGGACTCATTGACGAGGTCCAGATCTACAACCGGGCCCTGACAGACAAAGAGATTCAAACGGCCATGAGAGGGGCAGTCGGCCTGGCACTGGATCCCAGCCCGGAGCACGAGGTGAGCGATGTGCCTCGAGATAATCTCGTGCTTAGCTGGGCAGCAGGAGAGTTTGCCCACACCCACAACGTGTACTTTGGCACGTCTTTTGACGACGTCAACGATGCCGGCACCGAGAGTCCGCTTCTGCTCAGTCAATCACAGGAAGCGAGCCAGCATGCACTAAGCCGTCTGGCATTCAGCCAGACCTACTACTGGCGAATCGATGAGGTCAATGCAGCGCCGGACTTGACTGTGTACAAAGGCGACGTATGGCGTTTCACAGTGGAGCCCTATTCAATCATGGTTCCCGTGGACATCGAGAAGGCCACAGCATCCAGCTTCGCCAATGTGAGTACAGCAGCCATGACCGTGAATGGATCCGGCCTTGTAAACGGCGCCCATTCAACCAGTCAGGACGACATGTGGCTCAGTGCGCCCATGGATATGTCACCCTGGTTGATGGTCGAATTCGACAGCCCGCAGAAACTCGATCGACTGCTGATCTGGAACTCAAACAGTGTGTCCGAAGGCTTTATTGGCTGGGGTATCAAGGACGTGCAGATCGAATACTCAGTCGATGGCGTGGATTGGACAGGCCTGGCTGAATCCAATCAAATCAGTCGAGCTCCAGGGCTCACGACCTATGATCAGCCTCAGGCGATTGATCTGGGTCTGGCCCTGGCCAAATATGTCAGAATTAACATCCTCAATAACTGGGGCGGCATTTTAAAGCAATACGGCGTGTCTGAAATCCAGTTCTATGGCCTGCCTGTATACGCACGTACACCTTCGCCTGCAGATCAGGCCGTGGATGTTGTACCTGATGGGTTGGCCACTTGGCGAGCCGGCCGTGAAGCAGACGCGCATCAGGTCCTGCTCAGTCAGGATCCCAATGCCGTGTCAGAAGGTGTGTCCGTCACATCCACGACCCACAGTGTGGACATGTCTAGCCTGAACCTCCTGTTGGGCGAAACCTACTACTGGCAGGTGGTTGAGGTCAATGAAAACATGGATCCCTCCCAATGGGTCGGTGATGTCTGGAACTTGACCACGGCAAATCGGATCACGGTGGACGATTTTGAAGGGTACACGAATTTCTCACCGAACCGTCCCTTCCAGACCTGGCTTGACGGCATTGGCTATTCAGCCGATGAATTCTTTGCAGTCGGGTTTGACGGCAATGGCTCAGGTGCGGCCGTGGGACATGATATCTGGTCCGGATCCAGCGCCTACTTTGAAGGCGACATCATGGAACAGGTCCTCACCGCAGAGGCATCAGGTCAGTCCATGCCTATTTATTATTCCGGCAATTCAAAGGCAGACCGCACGTTTGCACCGGCTCAGGACTGGTCCGTGGCAGGGATCAAGACGCTGGTCCTGTACTTCAATGGCGACAGGGCCAATGCCCCTGCCACTCTCTATGTCACCCTAAACAACACACGTGTGGATTACCCCAATGGGGCCGCCCTTTCGACCGGTCTCTGGACCCAGTGGAATATTGATCTGGCGTCCCTGGGGATTGCGTTAAACAGTATCACCAAGATGAGCATCGGCATTGACAGCGGTGGATCAGGCGTCGTGTTAGTAGACCAGATCAGCCTGTATCGCAATGCCCCGGAGGCCCCGGTCAGCAGTGATCCGGGCACAGCCAATCTGGTCGCGCAGTACAGCTTTGAAAATGACTACACCGATTCAAGCGGCCACGGCCTGACCGGGACACCGATCGGCGCACCCATGTTTGAAAGCGGTCTGCCCGGCAATGGATCTGCTGTGACATTGAACGGCAATGACGACTATGTGGAGCTGCCCATGGGTTCGCTCATGAGCACGCTCACGGACTGTACATTCTCCATCTGGGCCAATTTCTCGGGTCAGGGCGGCAATTGGCAGCGACTCATTGATTTTGGCTCCGGTACCACCCAGTACTTTCTCATCACGCCAAGCAGCGGCGGCGGTGTATTGCTCATGGAAATGAATGGCCCCGATGCCGGAACCAGTCAGTTGGCTGCGCCTATGCGTCTGCCTACAGGCTGGCACCATGTGGCCGGTGTGATTGACAGCACCACCATGGAGATGACACTGTACCTGGATGGTTCTGTGGTGGCCCAAGGCCCCACGGCTTCACTGCCGGCAGATGCAGGTGTGACCACTCAGAACTGGCTGGGCAGATCGCAGTACCCGGATCCATACTACGACGGTTCCCTGGATGAATTCCGTATCTACAACCGTGTCCTGTCCGAAGGCGAGATACGCTACCTGGCTGGTGACAAGTAATGACAGGACTTTAAAAAGAAAGACCCGTGACAGTTTTGAGTAGGCAGTATAGAGAACCAACCTGTTTGTATGGCGGCCTGGGAATCCTTCCCGGGCCGCCCTTTTTTTGAAGCCCCGGAAAACGCCTCAAGTCAGCCTCCCTGCAAGGCCTCTTTCTCTATATTATTGACTGGTTTTGCAAAGTCCAAGTGTTCAGTTTTCAGTAGGCAGTTTTCAGCGTAAAAAACGCGTTCTTCTGAAAACTGAACACTGAAAACTGTATACTACAGGGCTTTTTGCAAAAGTCCTGTTATTGACTGGTTTTGCCGTTGACGATCTACGGGTTAACCTGTGGGTAAATCTGGTTCAACGGCTCGTGGAAACGCTGCTGTTTTTCCACCCGGCTGTGTGGTGGTTGTCCCATCATTTGTGTACAGAGCGTGAACACTGCTGTGATGAACTTGCCGTGGACGTCACCGGTGAACGCATCACCCATGCCACTGCCTGGAAGCAGCGGGCCGTTCCAAACTCGCCTTTCAAGCCGCCTTGTCTGTGGGCCTCGGCAGCCACACACGCACCATTCTCAATCGTGTACACCATGTATTGGGACTCACACCAGCCCCTTCACGTTCTCGCGTCTGGGTCGCCGGCCTGATGGGCATTGCGATGTTGATCCCGTTGGTCCTGCTGTCGCTATTTGCGGGCGGTCTGTTGAAGGCCGGGAAGTCAGATGTGTCCATCTCGCCGCAGGATCGGACAAAGTGGTCTTACCTTCAAACGTCAAACCCCTGGCCGTCACTCCCTCTGCCCTGGTGATCCGCCGATCGCTTGACTGGGCAGCCACAATGCAGGATCAGACCAGTCCAAATGCCATACCATTGGATCTACCAGTACCAGGGAATGACCCTGACCGTCTGTGACGGGATACCAGTCGTCTCTGTAATCTAGCTCAAACACTGTGATGCCCAGGTTGTCTTGGAGCACAAGGCGTTCACCTTGATTGCTCAAGCTGCTTGAATACTCACCCAACACGGGCATGCCCTGGCCGTACTGTGTTTCAAATGTCACCTGATCCCTGGTCAGCACCAGATAGTCTCCTGGTGCCAGGGTGACCTGGCCAAATTGATATTCAATGCCCTGCGCAAAGGCGAGGCCGAACAGGTCTATGGGGACTTGGCCGGCATTGTACAGCTCAATGAATTCCGCTTCAGCGCCTCCGTCCGTCAAGTCTGTCCCATGGTACATGATCTCTGTCACGCGCAGGCCCTGGAGTGCCTCATGCTTGACAGGCCAGCCGGCCACAAATTCGACAGGCGCAGACCAATGCCCCCACCGTCCTGTATTGTCCTTCATGCGAACACGGGCCCGATACAACCGCCCTGGCTGGAGTCCTTCGGGCCCCATGGCCATGACCTCCTGAAATACGGTCAGTTCTTCAGATTGCCACACAGGGTCTATCTCATAGGCCCTGCTGCGAGGTGCATAATCAACACGGTTCAGATTGGAGACCTCTGCCACGCGCCACTGCATGGCACCAAAGGTCTGACTGCCCTGCGGGTCCTGAAAAGCACTGCATTGAAAGACCAGTGCATCCATGGGAAAGTCCGGTGTCCCGATATACTGAATCGTGGGCGTCCATGGTAGGGATGTGTCATCCCCTTCATGCCCGGCAATCCTGTCCAGCACGGCCGTCTGGCCGCCCGGCCCCACAGAGCCGCTGGAACCACCGCTGGACCAGGTCTTGTTGCCTTCCCAGGCAAACTGCTTCATGTCTGCCACCTTCTCTGCCAGGGTCATGTCAAAACGGTGCCCCCCCACATCGGACGGGGCATTCTTCCAGCGGTCCTGGTCTGCCTGGGCCATCACCTGGATCATGTCAGCCAGCTCATCCAGAATGCTGTTCACAGTGTCCGGGTTCCAGAGCAGGTCCCTGAACTCGCGAATAGTGTTTCTAAAGTCCATGCGCATGGCACCGTGCTGTGACCCTGACATCCCGTTCTGCGGCATGCCGTCCGAATCGCCCAAAGCCCACCAGGCCTCGAACTGTCCCTGATTCCAGTTCGGCCCCCAGGTCAGGTCCAGGTCCCAGGGCAGATACCACAGACGCCCGTAGGGCCCCAGGTCCGGCTGAGGCTCAAAGAACCATGCCACATTCTTGTCCGAAAAATTCCAGGAGTCATAATGCCGGATGGCATGCACCATGGCGTAGTACCTGTAAAAATTATCATAGTTGACCAGCGTCTCGAGCTCCTGATCCGACCGACTGGGACTCAGGCGATTACGCAGATTATAATAATCCGAAAAATCGTCCACAGACTCAGGCCCCTGATACCGTATCTGCCTGGCCGGGTCACCGATGTCTGCAGACAGTTTATAGAGGTTCCCGTCCGGCAGGTGATGCGCCTTGATGAACTGACTGTCATATTCCTCCATGGCCAAAAACATGCCCCAGAAATCGCCTCTGTACTGATCCGGGGCTTCCTGTGGTTCATCCACCACCCTGAAGTGGAACCAGTGTGCCTGCCAGGTGGGCACCCCTGCCAGAGAAAACAGAATCGAGTTCACCATTTCCGGCAGGCCGAAATTCTGATCCGGACTGCCGGACACGGCGCGGTTGTCAAACAGCTTGCTCACATTGAGTTTACGCCATGCCACAGGGTATTTGTCACCGAATCGATCTCTGGCCTCGAGATCGTGACCCCGATTGAAAGAAAACTTCATGCTGCGTTTGCCGCGCAGGTGGTACCGTCCATTGGCACCGCGCAGGCGATAGCCAATGTGATCATAGACCTGACCGTCGTATACAAAGGCCCCTTCCCAGTTGTACTGCTTGCGTCCCAGGTGGGCATTGCTTGATATTTGATCCGCGCCGTTGTACGCGTAACAACGTGACATGTCCTCTGCCCGGGTAATCAGGGTGTAGACCGGTATGTTGGACAGAGATTCAGGGCTGTACGTATGGGTCCCGGGGCTGCCGTTTGTCTTCACCGTATAGGGCGGTATCCCATGATACACATAACAGGCAAAATTCAGAGCGGCGTCGTCCGGGTAAGGGACTGTCACGGTCTCGTCTGTGGTGTCCGCAGCCTCGATGCGATATCGCACCAGTGTACGATTGGCCTGCGCAGGGATCGTGCCTGTGTAGATAGAATCATCGGCCATCACATCGCCATGCGTGCCATCGTCGCGCATGGCCACGGCCTGCCAGTGAGTCGGGTCTTCATACGCAGGATTCGCCTTACGGGGTTGATCCGGCTGACTGGCAAGCTCACTGCCGGACAACGGCAGATAGGCAGGAATGTACTGCCCTGGCGCCACAATCTGATACAACAGACTCGCGGACGCCACTTGATCAGGGTCGGTGATTTTGGCGGTCACGCGGATCACTTCACCGGCCCTGGGTGCTTCGAGGTCATGCGCCACCTGACGGATCTGGGGCGGTGCCAGCACAGACCACACAAAGTTCTGGAAACCCGGTGATGGAAATGCAGCATCCTCAGTCGGTGTAAAACCGGGGTCGAGCAGTTCACAATCCAACACAAAGTCACTACTGCCGCTGGATTGATTGATCGCATGCACAGCCAACACGTTGAGCCCGGCGCGCACATGGTCTGACGGCCTGGCAATCCTGAATGCATCCCATGACGCTTCGTGATCTGCCGCGCCGGTGAGATCATCATAGGATTTGTCACCCTCCGACACATGAGTCCGAAGCACTTCCTGGCCATTGAGATACACAATACAGCCATCATCCACATACACGCGCAAATCCAGTGTGGCAGGGATGGCCTGCGAGCGGTCAATATAAAACGTGTGCCTGGCATAGAGACTCACATAATTGCCTGACATATCGGTCAAAGTCGTGTTCAGCTGGTAATCCGGATTACGGTCATAGCCGATGGGGGCTTGTACCCCAGTGGCCCACGATTCGTCTTCACCGAAACGCGTTTCAATCCAGGTGTTCGGGGGTTCGGAGGTGCCCTTTCTCACAGACCATTCGCTGGAATTCGCAGTCACAAAGTAGGTCGGATCAATGGGATCGCCTGACTCACCGCGAAATCCGGAAGCGCGCCAACTCCCACCGAGATCGTTGTCCAGAGAAGGATGAATCAATTCAATGGAACGGCCCTCGGTGTCCGTGGGCCAGGGAAAACCGAGCTGATAGTCCACGGAATCCACGGTCCGGCCAGAGGCATCGGACAACCGAACGGTCTCCCCGGTATTATTCAAACGGCCCTCAAATGGCCCCAGACTGGTCACGCCAGACCAGGCCAGCACAGCGCCCGGGTCCTGGGACACCACCAGATAGGCCCCAGGGTCAAGCACGGTGCCTTCAGGAAACTGATAGGAAATCGCATCCTCAAGGGACCAGGCACCCAGATTGACAGGGTCAGTGCCGGCATTGAACAGCTCGACAAATTCCACATGATTTGTGTTCGCATCAGGATCATAGTGAATTTCATTGATCACCACGCCAGGGGATTGAGCCCCAACCAGCGTGCACACGGACAGGAAAATCAGAATCCCCAAGCCGCTTGCCCTTCTCCCTAGATGCATATCAAAACCTTTCGTCGCCCGGATCATTCGCCTGGCCAAAGTCACATAAGAACGCAATCAGCCATTTATATATCGGCGATGCAGGTGTTCATCATAACAAGGTATCATGGAATCATAAAGCCCCTTGCCACTGGTTTTCACACCCCATGCTTCCGGGATGTCATACGCCTGATAATTCCGGCTTGCATTGGCCTGCACCAGGGGGTATAAGGAAATGAATCGCAGAATTGAGATCTGGAGTTACACTATGATACACCGTGGCTTACCCTTCCTCTGTGTGATGGCCTCCCTGGTCAGTGCACAGACAGTCGCACACACGACCCACATCAAATACCTGTCCGGCACAGGCAGTGACAACACAGTGCCCTGGGACTTCTTCTGTACAGACGGCATGAACAGTGGCGTCTGGTCCACGATCCAGGTGCCCTCCAACTGGGAGCTTCAGGGCTTCGGCACCTACAACTATGGTCACGACCGGCCCAAGGCGAGTGAGCAGGGGCGATACCGTACGGAGTTTTCCCTACCCACCGACTGGCAGGACCGGGTCGTGAATCTCGTGTTTGACGGGGTCATGACAGACGCCGAGGTGTGGATCAACGGCCGGAGTGCCGGGCCCATCCATCAGGGAGGTTTTTATCGCTTCAAGCATGACATCACCGCCCTGCTCACACCCGGCATCAATCAACTTGAAGTGCTCGTGAGCAAGGTGTCTTCCGAACGCACGGTGGAACAGGCAGAACGTCAGTCCGACTACTGGGTCTTTGGCGGCATTTTCAGACCCGTGTACCTCGAAGCCCTGCCCAGACAGCATATCGATCGTGTGGCTGTGGATCCCCGCGCCAATGGCGATCTGCAGGTGGATGTGTTTGTCCGGGGCGAGGGACAGGCTGATCGTGTTGAAGTGGCGGTCGAAGGGACTGGCCTGGACAGGCCAACGGTCATGCGTCAGTCTTTGGACATCGCCGCCGTCCAAACAACGGTCAAAGGGACAGTGCCCTCACCCAGGCCGTGGACGGCTGAAACGCCCCACCTGTACAACATGACTGTCACGCTGTATGCAGGGGACCATCCAGTCCACCAGGTGACAGAGCGCATTGGATTTCGGACCTTTGAAGTACACCCCGGAGAGGGTTTGTTTTTAAACGGCCAGAAAATACAGCTCAAGGGTGTATGCCGGCATGCCTTCTGGCCGGACACGGGACGGTGCCTGAACCGACAGCAAAGCTATGCAGATGTGCAGCTCATGAAGGACATGAACATGAATGCCGTGCGTATGTCACACTATCCTCCGGACACGCATTTCCTTGAGGCCTGTGACGAGCTGGGCCTGTATGTCCTGGATGAACTGGCAGGCTGGCAGAGGCCCTCGTACAGCACAGGCGCCGGAAGCAAGCTGCTCAGGGAAATGGTGACGCGCGACGTGAACCACGCCTGCATCCTGTTCTGGGACAATGCCAACGAAGGCGGCTGGAACCGTGACCTGGACAAGGAGTTCGCCCTGCTCGATCCCCAGAATCGCACGGTGCTGCACCCCTGGGAAAACTTCAATGGTGTAGACACGGACCACTATGAAAACTACAACAGCACCACACGAAAACTGGCCTCAGGCACGCTGTTCATGCCCACCGAATTCCTGCACGGCCTGTATGACGGCGGTCACGGGGCAGGCCTGGAAGACTACTGGGGCATCATGGGATCCTCCCCCATGGGCGCAGGCGGCTTTCTGTGGGTGTTTGCAGACGAGGGCGTGGTGCGCACCGACCAGGACGGACGCATTGACGTGGCAGGCAATCAGGCGCCGGACGGTATTCTGGGGCCCCATCACGAAAAGGAGGCCAGCTTTTATACGATCAAGGAGATCTGGTCCCCTGTGCAGATCCCTGTGAAAGACCTGCCTGAAGATTTTACAGGCACACTGCCAGTGGAAAATCTCTATCACTTCACCAATCTGGAACAATGCAGGTTTAGAGTGCAGCTGGTCCAATACAGGTCTCCCTGGCATCTTGACCAACCCAACACCATGCTGCATACCAGGGACATATCAGGCCCGAATGTGTCACCTGGACAATCCGGCGACCTGGTTCTGGCTCTGCCTGACACCTGGAAACTGGCCGACGCCCTGCGGGTGACAGCCCTGGATCACGCAGGCCGTGACATCCGGACATGGACCTGGCCCATTCAATCCAGACAGGCCATGACCCAAACCGTCACGCATGCGCCAAATCAAGGCCCGCTGAAAGTCACGTCAAAAGACAACCGCCTCGTGATCACCACCCTGTCAAACGAAGTCATGATTGACGAAACCACCGGCATGCTGGCAGGCATCAAGACCTCGCAGGGGCCCCTGTCTCTGGATCAGGGTCCCCGGGTCATTCAGGGCGACAGTGAACTCAAGGGATTGAGTACCACACAACAGGCCGAGGCCGTGGTCATCAACGCCACGTATTCAGGTGCCCTGTCCCACGTGCAATGGCAAATCCAGGCCAATGGCTGGATCAAGCTGTCCTACGAATATCACCTGCAAGGCGAGCACGCTGTGATGGGTGTACAATTCAACTACCCCGAAAAGAACATGAAGGCCATGACCTGGCTGGGACAGGGCCCGTACCGCGTGTACAAAAACAGGCTCAAGGGCGGCCAGCTCAATGTATGGCACAATGACTACAAGGACCATCAGCCAGGTGTCACCTGGGACTTCCCCGAATTCCGCGGCTATTACCGTGACTGGTACTGGGTGACATTTGACACCACAGAAGGCAGGATCACACTGGTCAATGATACGGACGATCTGCACCTCGGTGTGTACAGACCCAAAGACGGACCCGATCCCAAAAACACGGCCCTGCGCACGCCTGACACGCAACTGGCCCTGCTGCACGGTATCCCGGCCATAGGCACAAAATTTCTCAAGGCCGAAGCCCTGGGCCCCCAAGGCCAGGCCAACCAGGCCCAGGGTACCTACAAGGGGACAGTCTATATTAGAGTCCAAAGTCCGGAATCCGGAGTCCTTAGTCCGGAGTCCCAAGTCGGTCGAATACGACCTACTGAAAACTCAAAACTGAAAACCGAAAACTGAACCCTGTTCTCACAATCCTTCAAAGATCGGTTCAATGTGTCGCTTGAGAATGTTTCCAGATACATTGCGTGCGACAATGGTCTCGTGCTGTTTGAGCCCGTCCAGATAAGCCCGCCCGAGATCCGCAGCGATCTTGTACCCCACGTGAAGCAGCTGCCTGAGATGCAGATTGTAATTTGGATTCTTGAGGTCGTGACGCAGGGCCTCGACATACTGCTGAGCCGTCCAGGTGTTCACTTCTTCTGGTGAAGGCAGACAACCGGCATCAATGTCAATGACTGTGGCATAGGGCGCACACAGGGCTTCGGATTTGGCAAAGGCCCTGGCATAGATCGTCTTGGCCAGAACGAGGCCGTCCCCGTCCGCTTCTGCCAAACCAATCAACTCTTCCAGCCAGGTCGTGCCCGCGGTCTTGACATGGACACCCGCATTAAATTCTTTCAATGCGCGGTTCATGGCCCCATAGATGGAAAACTTGTCACTCCCTGAGTGCACGCTGAGCTTGAGTGTGGCAGGCAGGTCAAACAGGGTCTTGGCATATTCAATCACAGCCACATCCTGGCGAAATTCCTCTTCAAACTGAGCCGCGTCTCCCACATAATCCACACCCTTGTTAAAGCGTCCGGAAAACTTGGGGGCGATGGTCTGCACTGGCACACCCTCCTGTGCCAACGCCGCCAGGATAAAGAACAGTTCCGTAGGTGATTGTGGCCCCTCGGTTTCATCCATGGACACCTCTGTGATGAAATTACCAGCACCCTTCTGCTCGGCAATGGTCCTGTAGATCGCGCCGGCTTCCTTGACTGCACTGAGAAATTGACTGGCCGCAGCCTTGACTTTCTCTGGATTTACCTGAATCGACTGAGAGATTCCGGGAATACTCAATGTCCCTATATAGGGTGAACAGGATTTGACAAAGACCGCCATGTCACCCGGATCACAGGGCTTGCCAATGGTCTCTGCCACATCAATGGTAAAGAAATCGCTCGCCTCCATGAATCCTGCCACATTGGTCAGGTTGATATGGTCTGCATCCACATAATAGCGGCCTGTATAGGCACACGCCTCCACAGCCTGGTCAGCCTCAGAACGCGTGTCCATGGGCATTGTGCCGATAATCGTGTGTTCACGATTCGATTTGTTCCAGACAGGCACAATGGGAATACCACCGGCCTGGGCCTGCATCACAGCCGACAACTGGGCCCTGCCCTGCTGCCCAAATCGGTCGCCATGGCCAAAAGAATACTTCTCAAGTTTCATACTCAACCTCTTTCTTTTGTCTCATTGTTTTTCAAGGCCGCAGAGTATACCCGATAGGAACCGACACGTGAACCCGATTCCACAGGAAATCCATGCACAATAACTTGCATTTCATCATTCCTTCATATATAATTCATGAATTATTCATATTTCTCTATAAGATCAGGATTCGGGATTTTTGATTAGAACGCAATATTAGCGGAGTCATGTGCAAAGAGCAAGATGCCTGGGGGACGACTCCATCTTACGTTTGTGTGACAGGGTTTGGTGTCCGGATGGAGCGTGTGGTCAAGAGAAGAGCCTTCAGGGAGTCGAGGACAGTGATGCGAAAGAGCGGATTCTACTGATCATCCTACTTGATGATACCAGGTATATTCCTCTAGATGAAGAAGCGGCTTTGGCGTGTAGTCAAGGCATGTATTCACAATCATCTGTTGTTTCTTTAGGAGAAATGTCATGTTACGAAGACTATTATGCCTAACCTCTATTCTCTTGGTGTTTGGCCTGGCAGGGGCAAACATCGCGTTTGGGTTGGAGACTTTTGAAGTCCGAGTCGCTGATGAGCAGAATGACAATGAAGAGGATCTCAATCCCAGCAAGCTCGGTGAAACGGACTTGGACAGCAGCGACCTGGAGTTTCCCTACGAAGACGCCGGTCAGGTAGATCCGCAGCTCGTGGGTGTGCGTTTTCAGCAGGTCGAGATTCCGGCCGGCAAATTCATCTGGAATGCATGGATCAGGTTCCAGGTGGACGAGACTGACGCAGAAAGTTCGATGCCCTGTACTGTCCTCATCGAGGGCGAACTGAGTCCTGATGCCGCACCGTTCGTGGCTGAAGGGGCCGGGACATTTGACATTTCCAGCAGACCCGTGACCCAGGCAAAGGCGTCTTGGAGCGTACCGGCCTGGCAAGCGGTAGGAGATCAAGGAGATGCCCAGACGTCAGTGAACATCTCGGCTGTCATCCAGGAGATCATTGACCAGCCTGGCTGGACCAGCGGCAATTCGATTGTGCTTATTATCCGCGACGACCCGGACAACCCTTCTCAAGGCAGACGCGTGGCAGAACATGCGCCTGGGGATGACTCATGTTTACTGCATGTGGAGTACGAGAACTATCCTCTTAATCCCGATCTTGCCTTTAAGCCAAATCCTGACGCCGGACAGAAAGACGTGCTTCATGATACGGTCCTTTCCTGGGAACCGGGAGCCGCTGCCGCAGCGACAAACGGACAAATCGTGTATTTTGGTGACAGCTTCGAGGCTGTCGATAACGCCACTGGCGGCATGCCTCAGAGCGCGACCACCTATACCCCGTCACAAGCACTTGAGTTTGGCACGACGTACTATTGGCGTGTCGATCAGGTCAATGCGAGCCAAAAGGTAAGCAAAGGCTTTGTGTGGAGTTTTGAAGTGGAGTCCTACTCCTATATGGTGCCTGCGGCTGACATCAGTGCCGTGGCCTCCGGTGAAGCGAAGCCTGAAAGTCCGGCGCTGAAAACGATCGATGGATCCGGCCTGGTGGATGGGCTGCATTCTATTGATGTCACTGGTATGTGGCTGAGCAACATGGGGGCTGCTGGCGATATTTTTATTCAATATGAATTCCGGCGCCCGCAGTTGCTCCAAAAAATGATGGTGTGGAACTACAATGCCAGCAGTGAAGGTTTCGTGGGTTGGGGCATCAAGGACGTGACTGTTGAATACTCCCTGGATGGAGAAACCTGGTTACCGTTTGAGCAAATCACCTCTTTCACTCAAGCCGGGGGCACTCCCGACTATGCAGCCGGCGATACCTTCGAATTCTCTCCCCCTGTGGCAGCGTCAGCAGTTCGAATCGTGCCGCAGTCCAACTACGGCGGGTTACTGGCTCAGTTCGGCCTCAGTGAAGTTCAATTCTATGCGTTCCCGACGTACGCCTCGAACCTCGATCCGGCCGATGGGAAAATCATTGATCTCGGCCATGTCAATATATTTACATGGCGTCCCGGTCGCACTGTGGATCAACACGTGGTGCTGCTCTCCACGGATCCCAATGCCCTGGCCGAAGTGACTTCAGGGCCTGATGCACAGTACGATATATTGTCTTCCAATCCCATTCTGGGAGAGACCTATTTCTGGCGAGTGGACGAAGTCAATGAGAATGAGGATCCCGCCGTGTATACGGGAGACGCACAGAGCTTCTCAGTGCTGCCCTACAAAGTGGTGGAGGATTTTGAAGGATACGGCAACGCAAGTCCCAATCGCCCGTTCCAGACCTGGCTCGATGGGTATGGTTATTCCGCCGACGATTTCTTTGCTGTGGATTACCCGGGCAATGGCACAGGTGCTGGCATCGGCCATGACGTCTGGAGCCCCAGCAGCCCTGATTTCCAGGGTGACATCATGGAAACAGACATCCGAATTGCCGGCAGCAACAAATCCATGCCTGTCTACTATAACAACAATTCCGAAACCACTCGCACCTTTGCCAGTGCACAGAACTGGACCCTGTCTGACGTGCAAACCCTGTCTTTGTGGTTCTTTGGCGACACGGGCAACTCACCTGCGACCCTGTATGTCAAGCTCAACAATGCCAAGGTTCCATATGATGGTGTCCCCGGTGATCTGGCCCAGGCAGGCTGGCATGTGTGGAATATTCCTCTGTCAGCGTTCAACACGAACCTGCAAAGCGTGACTTCAATGTCTATTGGCGTGGAAGGCAGCAATGTCTCAGGCGTGTTGTACTTCGATGACGTCAGACTGTATGCCCAGGCAGGCGAGAAGGTCACACCGGTGGCACCGGATAATTCGGCCCTGTTAGGTCACTGGACCCTGAACGGGACACTCAAAGACTCTTCCGGCAAGGGCAACGACGGTATTGCCGGCGGAGACCCTGCAGCATTCGTGCCAGGCCCCGGCGGCGCCCAGGCCCTGGATTTCCTGTATTCCTATGTCACCATTGACAGTTTTGTGGACGACATGACCGACGAAAACACCCTGACTGTGAGTCTGTGGGTCAAGACCGCTTCAGACACGAGGGGTATCCTGGTTGGCGCCAACAATGCGGCAGGTGATCATAACTTCATCATGGGCATTGATGGCGGCGTTGTGTATTTTGACGGCGTCGCATCCGACGTGGAGTTTCCCCCTGCGATCAACGATGACCAATGGCATTTGGTGACGTTCGTCAGAGACGGTGTCCAGGGCACCCTGTATATTGACGGACTGGCACGCGGGACCGCTGCCACAGATCTCAGCCTGGCAGGCATGACACGATGGTCGCTGGGACACGAATGGGATAGTGACACATCGAGTGACAATTATACAGGCCAGATCGGAGACACGCGAGTCTACGACTACGCATTGTCTGCCGAGGAGATTGCTTCCCTCTTTGGGTTGACAGCACCCATGCACAAGCCCCTTTAGTTCAGACACAAGTCTTAATTGAAGATGACAGGGCAGAACGACTTGAAAGGGTCGTTCTGCCTTTTTTGCTGAGGCCAGTTGACCCGGACCCTGCCCATGGCGGGTTGCAGGTGCCACCGCCCCAGTCTGCGACTACCGAACCCATCAACGCTTCCAGGTATGCTGTGCCAGCGGTCGTGACAGGAACACCTGCTTCTGGTCTGCGATGGTCCTGTAAATGACACGGGCTTCTTTTTGACTGCCCAACGAATTGACTGGCCGAAGCCTTCATTTAACCCGGTTTGCCCTATATCAATTACGTGTTTCAGGTGATAACGAATACCCTTATATATCGTCAGCGCATGATCGCCAAAAAGCATCCAAGTCCTCTTCATCGCAAGGCCTGTCAATAATGTCACGTGAAGGGTAAAAGAAGTCACGGGTCTGCGCGTATCCGATAAAAACCGGGCGTGGTATTGGATACCATAGAAGACTCACGCAAAATAAACTTCAATTCACACAAATTTCATGGAAAATTTACCTAAATCAAAAAAAAGAATCCCAAATTGACGATCGATGGACTATAATACTTAAGCATTAGGCGCAGAAAGCAGAAGTCCGGTGGCGTAGTCTACAGGGTGATACTCCTCTACCGGACAGAAGTACATTAGACCTTAACCCATTGAGTGAATTGTCCGTATGAAGAGGCTTCAGGTTTTGAGGGTTGTGATGTCAAGAAATGTGCCCCTCCGACTGTGTGGTATCTTCCCCTGTAGGACGTTATGATTTCATCACGGGACCTTTTTGTTTCCTGGACACCGTTGGCCAGGAAGAGGTTGCGTGCATCTAACATTATCTGAAGGAGAGTTGTGTCATGTCTAAGAAACTTACAGCACTGATGATATGTCTACTGATTCTGGCCTTAGCGCCCTTGGGGTGGGGCCAAACCGTGTGGGAAGGTCGAATTGATGATGGTGACAATGATATTGAAGAAGATGCTTCCCCTGGTACCATGGACATCACCAGTTCTGACCTGGAATTTCCCTATGAGAATGCAGGCAAGGGTAATCTCCAGTTCGTGGGCCTGCGATTCGTGAATGTGGCTGTGCCCAAGGGCGCAGCGATCATTAATGCCTATATTGAATTTGAGTGTGATGAGACAAAAGACGGGTCATTGCCCGTGAGTGTCATCATTCAGGGACAGTTAGGTCCTGATGTCATCTTTGCTACAAGCAGTAACAACCTTAGTAACCGGCTGTCGTCGCTCACGACTGCAACGGCGGTATGGGAACCAGCCAACTGGACTGCTGCAGATCAAAAGGATCAGACGTCCAACATTGGCCCAGTGATCGAGGAACTCGTGAGCCAGGCAGATTGGAGCGGTAGTGGTTCGGTGATACTCCTTATTCAGGACAATCCGGACAATCCCTCAACAGGTCTGCGTTGCGCAGAGGCTTACGATGGCGAGTCAGGCGCTGCTGCACTGCTTCACATTGAATGGGAAGTCAATACGAAGGCGATTGCCCCGAGTCCTGCCACAGGTGAAACAGATGTGTTGCGTGACAGCAATCTCAACTGGGCCAGCAGCCTGCCCACCAATACGCTGTATATAGGAACCTCCTTTGACGATGTGGATACAGCTACCGCAAACAACCCCAAGGGCGCGGAAGTGCATACAAATCTGACCACCCCGACGTTCGATCCCGGACGTATGGAGTTTGGTGCAACCTACTACTGGCGCGTTGATAGTTCAAGTGCTGCCACAGGGACTGTTAAGGGTAAGGTTTGGGATTTCACAGTTGAGTCCCTGTCTTACATGGTACCTGCAGCTGAGATCAATGCCGTGGCCTCTGGTCAGGCAAATCCAGATAGTTCGCCTGTCAAGACCATCGATGGGTCCGGTCTGAGTGACGGGCTGCATAATAATGGCGATGCCGATATGTGGCTCAGCAGCATGGGTGCTGCAGCCGACACGTTCATTCAGTATGAATTCAATCGTCCCCAGCTGCTCCAGAAGATGATGGTGTGGAACTACAATTCGAGCAGCGAAAGTTTCGTGGGTTGGGGCATCAAGGACGTGATTGTTGAATATTCCCTGGATGGCGAAACCTGGACAGCGATCGACCAGATTACCTCTTTCACTCAAGCCGGGGGCAATCCCGATTATGCAGCCGGGGACATCTTTGAATTGTCTCCCCCTGTGGCAGCGTCAGCAGTTCGAATCCTACCGCAAACGAACTACGGTGGGTTATTGGCTCAGTACGGCCTCAGCGAAGTTCAGTTCTATGCCTTGCCCACGTATGCAACCGACCTCACCCCGGCAGACGGCACCACCATCGATCTGGGGAACACCTCTGCCTTTACATGGCGTCCCGGTCGCAACGTGGATCAACACGCTGTGCTTCTGTCCACAGACCCCAATGCCCTGTCAGAAGTCGCTTCAAGCACGGCTGCACAGTTCGACGTATTGGCTGCCAACCCCCTGCTGGGAGAGACCTATTTCTGGCGTGTGGATGAAGTCAATGAAAATGAGACGCCCTCTGTTTGGGCTGGAGAGGTGCAGAGCTTTTCTGTGCTGCCCTACAAGATCGTGGATGATTTCGAATCCTACGGCAACGTCAGTCCGAATCGTCCCTTCCAGACCTGGCTTGATGGGTATGGCTATTCCGCGGATGATTTCTTTGCTGTAGATTACCCGGGCAATGGCACAGGTGCTGGCATCGGCCATGACATCTGGGGCCCCGGCAGTCCTGATTTCGGTGGTGACATTATGGAGACCGACATCCGGACGACTGGCAGCAACAAGTCCATGCCGTTCTACTACAACAACAATTCCGAAACCACGCGTACCTTTGCCAGTGCACAGAACTGGACGCTGTCTGATGTCAAAACCCTGTCACTGTGGTTCTTTGGCGATACAGGCAACTCTCCTGCGACCCTGTATGTCAAGGTCAACAATGCCAAGGTTCAGTATGATGGTGTTTCCGGTGACCTGGCGCAGGCCGGCTGGCACGCGTGGAATATCCCCCTGTCTGCCTTCAACACCAACCTGCAGAGTGTGAATTCAATGGCTTTTGGCATTGAAGGCAGTGGCTCGGGCGTGTTGTACCTCGATGACGTCAGACTGTATGCCCAGGCCGGTGAGAAGGTCACACCTGTGGCGCCTAACAGTTCGGCTCTGATCGGCAAGTGGACCCTGAACGGGAATCTGAAGGACACGTCCGGTAAGGGGAACGACGGCATTGCCGGCGGCGATCCTGCAGCATTCGTACCGGGCCCCGGTGGCGCTCAGGCCCTGGATTTCCTGTATTCCTATGTCACCATTGACGGCGTCGTGAACGACGTCACTGATGCGAACACCCTGACGGTAAGCCTCTGGATGAAGGCCACCACGGACGAGAAGGGTGTGATATTCGGCACCAACGATACCGGCGGTGGTCATAACCTCATCATCGGTATTGACGGCGGCGATCTTTATATCGATGATTCAGGTGTCAAGCTGTTTCCGCCTGTGGTCAACGACGACCAGTGGCACCAGGTGACCTTCGTCCGGGACTACACGCAAGCCACTCTGTACGTGGATGGCCTGATACGCGGCACCTATGCAACAACACTCAGCCTGGAAGGCGAGACATTGTGGTCCCTTGGCCAGGAATGGGACGGGACGACTCCAAGCGACCATTATACAGGCCAGATCGGGGAAACCCGTATCTATGACTATGCACTGTCTGCTGAAGAGGCCGCTTCTTTGTTTGGCTTGACAGCACCCATGCATAAGCCCCTTTAATTAAATTGTATTTTCTATTGACTCATCACGGGGCAGAACGACTTGAAAGGGTCGTTCTGCCTCTTTCTTGAGTGCAAGACCCTTGTTCAGGGATGCGACAGATTGACATAAGCTATGGTTTTAAGGTAAGATATGTAGCTTAAGCCCTTAATGAAGACAGGTATATAATTGCCATGGGCATCTTTGATTTTATCATTATAGAGAGTTAGCCAACAATGACACTGAATTCGCATCCTCGAACATCCATCTCGTGCTTCTCTTCCTGTCTGGTCTCCCTTTGCATGATATTCATGGGGACATCGGTGGCGCAGGCTCAATCTCCTGTGCAGATCTCCGAGTTCATGGCCTCCAATACACTCATCCAAGACACAGCAGGTGACCTTGATGACTGGATTGAGCTGCACAATCCCACGGATCATCCTGTGGACGTGGGCGGCTTGTGTCTCACAGACGATCTGACCCAGACCCGTCTCTGGCAATTCCCTGTGAATCGTACGAATATTACGACTATTGCGGCCCAGGGGTATCTGGTGGTGTGGGCAGACAATGATGTCAATCAGGGTCCGTTGCACGCCTCATTCAAACTCAGCCAGACCGGCGAACAGATCGGTCTGTTCTCAGCCTCTGGGGAGACCATCGACACGGTGACCTATCCTGCCCAGCAGACCAATGTGTCCTGGGCTTTTGATGCTGTCACAAGCCAATGGTATGCAGCCCCGTATGCCACACCCGGCCAGCCCAATGCGCGCGCCTCGGCTCAGGTGATCATTTCCGAAATCATGTACAATCCTTCAGTGGAAGGCGAACGGCCTGAAGATCCCAATCTGGAATTTATCGAGTTATTCAATCCGGGTCAAGCGACTGCGGATCTGTCAGGCTGGGCATTCACACGGGGCGTCTCGTATGTATTTCCAGACCAGACAGAACTGCCCGCTGGAGGCTGTCTGGTGGTGGCCCTGGATCCCGAGAGGGTACGGCAGTATTATGGAGTGGCTCAGGTGTATGGGCCCTGGGAAGGCGGCCTGAGCAATCAGGGCGAAACCCTGGCCCTGTCAGATGCCTATGGGTCTGTGGTCAACCGACTTACCTATTCAGATCAGGGCGACTGGGCCGTACGCATACTCGGACCCAGAGATTCCGGGCACAGGGGTTGGCTCTGGCAGGCTGAGCACGACGGCCACGGCATGTCCCTGGAGCTGGTCAATGCCCTGCTGCCCAACATCTTCGGTCAAAACTGGCGCGCCAGCCTGAACCGTGACGGCACCCCAGGTCAGACCAATTCTGTGGCAGATGCCACGCTCGTCCCCCTGATCAAAAACGTCAGACAATCCCCTGTCCTGCCCACCTCATCTGACGAGGTCAAGGTCACGGCCACCCTGGAATTCGGCGGCACCACGCCGCTCAACGCCACCCTGTATTACCGGGTGGATCAAAGCCAGTATCAGGGCCAGAATGAATACCCCACATTTGACCTGTCGACCTATACGCCGATTGTGATGCGTGACACAGGCAACCACCAGTTCCAGGCCACGATCCCTGCGCAGGGTTCCGGCTCGATTGTGGAGTTCTTTGTCTTCGCACAGAACACGCTGTCCTTTTTGCAGACCTGGCCAGCCGCAGCGTTCATAGATGGCTCAGCACAGCAGGTGGCCAATGCCCTGTATCAGGTCAATGATGCCTGGGATCATCTGAGTCCGACTCTGCCTGAAAACCAACCGGTCTACTACGTGATCATGACTGAAATGGAACGGGGACGTTTGGCAGATATCGGAAGTCGATCCTACAACAGTAACGCCCAGATGAATGCCACCTTTATCAGTGCCTTGGGCCAGGCAGAAGATTTGAGGTACAATGTGTCTGTGCGCAACAGAGGTCATGGCTCTCGAAGCAGACAGCCCAACAATATGCGTGTGAATTTCAAGGATGACGACCCCTGGCATTCTGTCACGGCCATTAACATCAATTCTCAGTATGGGTACCGACAGGTCATTGGCAGTGCCCTGTTCCAATTGGCGGATCTGCCCGTGGCCAAGGCCAAGCTCGTGCAGTTGCGAATCAACGGCGAAAACCGCGCACGCACAGACAACAGTATGTACGGTTCTTACGCCCACGTGGAAGTCATCAACAGTGAATTTGCAGGGCGTCAATTCCCTGATGACAGCAATGGGAATGTGTACAAATGCATGCGGGACGGAAGCCCCGGTGCGGACCTTGTGTACAGGGGAAACACCCCTGGCATTTATAGAATCAACTACTTTAAACAATCCAATACAGCCAAGGACGACTGGTCTGATCTGTACGATCTGACATACAAGCTCACGGACAGCCCAAACGACACGTATCTCAATGATGTGCAAACGCGCGTTCACATTGACGCCTGGCTCAAGTATCTGGCGCTCAATATTCTGCTGGGCAATACAGAAACGACCCTGGCCAATGGCAGTCCGGACGACTACTACATGTATTCAGGGGTGGAGGATGAGCGTTTCTATCTGATTCAGCATGATCTGGATTCCATCTTCCAGGATAACAATGTGGATCCATTACGCTTTTGGAATCTGCCATCCCTTGCCCGTCTGGTAGGCCAGCCCGCCCTGGCTTCTCAGTACTATGGATACCTCCATGAATTCATGGACACACTCCTGTCACCGGAAGGCCTTGAACAGGTCTTCAGCCTGCTGAGCCTCAGTGGCGTGCCTGATTCGGCCCTTCGAACCATGATCAATTATGCCGAGAATCGATATGCTCGAATACGTCCCCAGATTGAGGCCGGCCTCACCTTGGAGACCACATCGCCTGTGCTGAACGGCACGTTTTACGCGACTGAAGAGTCTGTGGTCCTGTTCGGCACCGCCGATCCGGTTGCCACACGATCAGTCCTGGTGAACGGCCATCAGGCGCATTGGGATCCATTGAGCACGACCTGGGATATGAGCCAGTGGGATGAACCTGCCACGCTGGTGGCCAAGCGCTCCGTCTGGAAATACTTTGATCAATACACGGACCTGGGACCGGACTGGTACCTTTCCATTGACGACAGCACCTGGGCTCAAGGGCCTGCACAACTGGGCTATGGCGATGGCGATGAAGCGACAGTGGTCGGATCCACGGATGCTGAACCAGACAACCCGGGCACGCAACGCAACATAACCACGTATTTTACGCGTACGTTCAGTGTGACTGATCCTGCGCAGTATGCAGCACTGTCCCTATCAATTCTGCGAGACGACGCAGCCGTGGTGTATCTCAATGGTGTGGAAATCGCTCGAACCAACATGCCTGAGGGGCCCATTGATTACTATACAACCGCCTTGAGGAGCACGCCCAGCGAAACACAATACTATGGCGGAGCCACGGGTGCAGACGATGACGACTTTACACACATCGATGCAGGCCTGCTCTTGACAGGGACCAACCGCCTGGCCGTGGAGATTCATCAACATGGCTACAGCAGCAGTGACATCAGTTTCGATCTGGAACTGCTCGGTCTGTCCGCAAAACAAGGTGAGCTCACACTCCTGCCCGGTCTGAATCGACTCACAGCCCGAACCTTTGACGGCCCCAATGGCACAGGACGCCTGCTGGACAGTGCCTATATTGATGTCGCCTTTCAGGTGAGCACTGTCACAGACATGGCAGGCACTTTGACCGCGGACACCCTGCTGACTGCAGACTCAGGGCCCTTTCACGTGACCAACATGCTGACCGTCCCCCAGGGTGTGACATTGACACTCGAGGCCGGCACCACGGTATTCTTTGAATCCAATGCAGGCATCACGGTCCAATCCGGGGGCTGTATCCAGGCCCTGGGCACGCTGGCTCAACCCATTCGCATGACGCGACCGCTCACCGCCACCACAAACTGGCAGGGTTTGCTCCTGGATCACACGCGTCAGGACAACCGTCTCTGTTACGTGGACTTTGAATATGGTGACAGGCAGGGTGTGTCTGTGGCCGTGGAATATGCTTCCGTGCTCATGGATCATGTCACATTCGGAGGCACGGCCAGCCAGGTCCTTGAACTGCATCACCCGGATGCCGTGATTCTCCACTGCGTGTTCCCGTCTGTGGCCACAGAGCCCATTCACGGCAGCGGTTTGACTGGCGATGAATCGCTGATCTTTGACAACTGCGTGTTCGGCTCGGCCCTGGGTTACAGTGACATCATTGACTTTACAGGCGGCGAGCGTCCTGGCCCCATTGTCCAGTTCTACAACAACACCTTCCTGGGCGGCCCGGATGACGGACTGGACCTGGACAGTACGGATGCCCATATCCAGGGCAATCTGTTCATGAATTTCCACCAGAACAACAGCTCCGACAGCACCTCCAATGCCGTGGCCACGGGCAATGACACCGGCCATCCATCGCAGGTCAACCTGGCCGAGAACATCTTCGTGAACAGCGACTACGCCTTGCTCTTAAAGGAAGACTGTGCTGCGATCATGCAGAACAACACCATCATCAATATGTCCAAGGCAGCGATCAGTTTTGGCGAACCGGACAGGAATCCCCCGCGCAGGGCAGGCTATGGTGCGCAGCTCACCAACAACCTGTTCTGGAACAATACGGCCATATTTGAGCATTATTTCCAGGCCCCCAATCCGAATTACGGCCCCACGGCAGTGACAGCGGATTACTGTGTCCTGCCTGAAGCCTGGACCGGCCTGGGTATGCAGAATGTGGACATGGATCCCATGATCACTCTGGACGGCACGCTGGACAACCTGTCCCCTGCCATTGGCTCAGGTCTCGGCGGCACAACGCTGGGTGCCATGGGCGCCTCGCGTCTCGCCTTTTCCGGCCTGCCTGCGGCGCAGACATGGCGGTCGTCCGCCACCGTGACAGTGAGCGGCCCTGGTATCACACATTACATGTACAGCCTCAATGATCCCAATGGTGTGTACAGTGAAGAGCGATCTGTAGACGAACCCATTGTCCTGAGCAATCTGCCTGTCAATCAATCCTGCCAAATCTATGCGATTGGCAAAAACTCTGCGGGACTTTGGCAGGGTCACGCCACAAGCTCCGGCGTATGGCAGATCCAGGCCAACCATGTGGCCCTGGAACTGAATGAAATCCTCGTCATGGACGGGAACACACCGACCTACATTGAACTGTACTACGACGGCCCTGCATCCCTCTCCGGTCAGAGAATCAGTCTGTCGCAGAGTCCTGATGTCACGGATCAGTTCAGACTGACCTCCGTGAACACACTGATTCCTGATTCCCTCATCCAGATCCCGCTGGGCGGCCAACTGGTCTTGAATCCTGAGGGAGACACCGTTTGCCTGTTCCTGGACGGTGTGCTGGTCGACAGTCTGGAATTCGGCAGCCAATTGCCGGACTGCTCAGTGGGGCGTCTGGGTCGTGACCGTATATGGCGTGTGACTGATCCCACACCAGGCCAGGCCAACACGCCAGGGTCCCTTGGCAATCCCCGGAAGGTCACCCTGAATGAATGGCTGGCATCCCCGGGAGACACATCACCTGAGGATTTCATTGAACTGTACAATCCATCACCCCGGCCCGTCAACCTGGGCGGCTTTTATCTGACAGATAATCCTTTGGGGCAACCTGCGCAGGCCGTGTTACCGCCATTCACGCTGGTGGCAGGCAATGACATGCTCCTGCTGATACCCGACGGCAGCACCGCCCCGGGGCATCTGCCCTTCAAGCTGTCCGCAGAAGGGGAAATCCTTGGATTGCTTGACCCGGATTTGCATCTCACGGATTCAGTCCTGTTCGGCCCGCAATCACCGGGCATCTCACAGGGACGCTCCCCCAATGGCAGCCACGTCTTCAAATGGTTCTCCGATCCCACACCCGGGCAGTCCAATCCGGGCGATCCTCTGCCCCCGGAAGTCATTGTGGAGGAACACACGCTGGTGCCCTTTGAACAGATCTGGTCGTACAATCAAGACAATCAGCCCCTGGACAGTGCCTGGACGAGCCGCACATTCAATGACAGTGACTGGCCTGCAGGACCGGCCCTGCTCTATGTGGAGAGCAGTGACCTGCCGGGGCCAAAGAATACACCCCTGACGCTCGGTGCCAGCACCTATTACTTCAGAACACACTTTACCCTGGAGCAGGTTCCGTCCAGGTTGTACTCGCTCATGTTGTACAGCATACTGGACGACGGCGCCATTATCTATATCAATGGCCAGGAAGCGCTGCGCATTGGCATGCCTTCCGGTGCAGTGTCACATGCGACCTATGCAGACAGGTCCGTAGGCAATGCCGCCATGGAAGGCCCGTTTGAATTGAATCCAGCCCTGCTCAGACAAGGTGACAATTGCATTGCCATTGAAGCCCATCAAACCAACAGCAACAGCAGTGATATTGTGATGGGCTTACAACTCGACGCGATAACTGTTAAATAAGAAAACAGAAAGGAATCCCTATGTGCCAGAAGAAAGCCTTTACGCTCATCGAACTCCTGGTTGTGATCGCCATCATTGCAGTATTAATGGGCATCCTCATGCCGGCGCTGTCCAAGGTCAGAGAACAGGCGCGTGCGCAGGCCTGCATGGCCAATATCAGAGGCGTCGGCCTGGGTATCCTGATGCATCTTGAGAGCAATGATTACAGGTTTCCTGATTTCTATACCCACCAGGGCAGTTCCAACGGACACCTCTGGTATGCCGCAGACGGCTCTACATTCCTGAAGCCGGTTGACAATCACTCATATTGGGGCCTGAACTACAGGGAATACGTCAAGGAGATCACGCTTTTCGGTTGCCCGAGTTGGAAGAACTTCTCTCAAATGGTGGCTGCCGACATGCTGTATGGCGAGGGGGATGTCACCAATTCAGCCTTTACCATGAACGGCTGGCTGACCAAGACGAAAACGATTGGTATCAAACGTCAATCTGAAGTCGTCGTGTCCCACGACCATGTGGAGCCCAGGGTCGAGAATGCCAATGACATGCTCTTTGCCAATTCAAGCGGCAAGAATTTTGCCAGCTACAGAGAAGGCGGCGGACGCGCCAATTGGTATCGCGGCATCTTCAGACACTCGACCAGTTCCAACAAGGACTTTGAAACCCAGGGGAAGCTCAACTGTCTGTGGCTGGACGGACACGTGACCAGTATCAAGGAGACACTGGGAAGAGAGATGCCCAAGCGTTACTATGATCCACTCAACAAGAATTAATGGAGACCTGTCTCCGCAATTGACAGAGCGTGCGTGCTAGGCTGTTTCATTAGAGCCAACATTGTTATATGTCATTCTATATCTCAACCTTTTTAAAGGAGGAAGTGTTATGTGTAAGAAGCTGATTTATTTGTGTATGTGTATGTTGGTCCTGGCCCTGGCCGGTTCCAATGCGGCCCTTGGCGAAACCGCAGATATCCAGATTGCTGCGGGCACGGATGATGCTGAACAGCACCTCGGTGATGCCCGCATGGATATCGGCAGCACCGACCTGGAATTCGCCTATGAGGATGGCGGCGATCCGACCACGGACGAGCAGGTCGTGGGCCTTCGTTTTGTGGGTATCCCCCTTGATCCAGGCGCCTTTGTCATGGACACCTATATCGAGATCGAGGTGGACAAGGTCGACAAGGAAGGCAGCCAGGCCCCTGTCAATGTGATTATCGAGGGCCAGTTGGCCCTGGATGCATCCGAGTTCGTGGACGATGCCAACAACATTACGGACAGGCCGACCACCACAGCCAAGGTCATGTGGTCGATCCCGGAGTGGACAGAAGAGAGCGCCAAGTTCCAGAGCCCTGACCTGTCCAGCATCATCCAGGAGATCATTGACCAGGAAGGCTGGACAAGCGGCAATGCCATCGTCCTGATCATCCGGGACGACAAGGACAATCCGTCCACAGGACTGCGCGAAGCCGAATCCTTTGAAGGCGAAGCGGGTGCTGCAGCTCTGCTGCATCTGGATTATGCCATTCCCGTCATATTCGAGACACGGATTGCAGACGAGCTCGATGACGCTGAAGAGGATCTCAATCCCAGTAAGCTCGGCGAGATGGACGAGACCAGCAGCGACCTGGAGCTGGCCTATGAAGACGACAACATGGGCGATCCCCAACTCGTGGGTGTGCGTTTCAGAGAAATAGCGATTCCGGCCAACAGCCCCATTACTGAGGCGTGGGTCAGGTTCCAGGTCAAGGAGACCCGGAGCGGTACACTGCCTGTCAATCTTATCATTGAAGGCCAACTGGACCTCAATCCCGATGCGTTTTCTGGGGGTGGTCCGGGTACCTTTAATATTTCCAGCAGACCCAGAACCGTAGCAAGCATCCAGTGGAGCGTACCGAGTTGGGAGAATGTGGGTGACAGCGGTGCTGCCCAGACCACTGTGAATATCGCACCCATCATCCAGGAACTCGTGAACCAGGACGGTTGGGCCAGTGGTAATGCCCTGGTCTTAATCTTCAGTGACGACCCGTGTAATCCCTCCGAAGGCCTTAGAAATGCCCATGCTGGGGTTGGCAACGACTCTGCCCTGCTGCACATAGAGGCCATCATTGACATTGCCACGAATCCTGAACCTGCCAATGGTGCAGTGGGCGTGCTCCTCGGTTCAACTCTGAGTTGGAAGCCCATTCCTGTGGGTGCCACGCGAGAGGTATACTTTGGCACGACCAATCCCCCGGCACTTGTGAGTGTACAGGAAGGCACTTCATATTACCCAGGCCCCATTGATCCAAACACCACATACTACTGGCAGGTGGATGAGGTCGAGGCCGACGGCACGACAGTACATGCCGGTGACATCTGGAGCTTCACCACAGGATTGAGCAATCTGCGAACCGATACTGGCATTGCCGACGAGAACGACGACGGAGAAGACCACATCGCCCATGGTGATGCTGTGGACGACGGGGCTGAGAGTCGCGGAAGCAGTGACCTCGAGATGCCGTGGGACAATGATGAGCCGGACTTACGTCAAGTGGTTGGTTTGAGATTCAGAGATATGCCGATTCCTCAGGGCGCGCCCATCACTGAGGCCTATGTACAGTTCACGGCCGACAATGAGAATCTGGACGGTGGCCCGGTGAATCTGATTATCAGCGGTCTTCTGGTGCCGGATACAGGGGCACTTGGCGGTGGCGAGAACTTCTTTGAAAGAGGTCCCAAGACCGTTGCAGAGGTGGCATGGACCGATATCCCGGAATGGACGAGTTCACAGGCGACGGCCGCCTCAAGAACCCCGGATATCTCCAGTATCATCCAGGAAATCGTGAACCAGGACGGTTGGGCTCCGGGCAATGCCATCATGCTGTTCATCAGAGACGATGAAACGAATCCCTCTGCGGACAATCGCAGTGCCCTGTCTATGAGTGCAGTGCTGCATGTCCCGGTTTCCAATTCAGTTCCCACGCAACCCAGCCCTGCCAATGGTGCAGAAGAAGTGCCTGTGGATACCATGCTGAATTGGTGCCCTGGGCTCGACGCTGTGTCGCATGAGGTGTAGCTGTGGACCGACAGTCCTTTGCAGTCTCTGCCGCTGCTGGTCACCACACCAGAGGTCACCGTTAATCCGGGAGACCTTCTGCGAGGGACGACCTACTACTGGCAGGTCGTGGCTATTACAGCCGACGCTGACGCCAGCGTGAGTGACATCTGGAGCTTCTCTACCCCGGCTATCAAGGCCACGAAACCCACTCCGGCGGATGGAGCTGTTGAATTGCTCAATCCTGTTGCCCTGAGTTGGGCAGCGCCCCAAGGGGCCGTAGAATACGCCGTGTACCTCAGCGATGATGCGGTGATTGACGAGGCGGATCTTCTGGGGTCAGGCGAAGCCGTCGAATACGCACTGCCCGAACTGAACCTCGGCAAGACCTACTATTGGCGTGTCGATACCACACATGAGGATCTG